>DWYO01000064.1 GCA_019118725.1 Candidatus Parabacteroides intestinavium
AGCTGTTTGGAATTTATTCCAGCTTTTTATAAAGAATGTTTTCGAGGATTTTTATTTGTTCTTATGAGGAGCATAGCGGGCTATGTGACGAATAAGAACGGGGAAAAAGACCGGAAACAAATTTAGAAAAAGCTGAATAAATATTTTCCGAAGAAATTCAAAACAGCTTCTTAATATAACCCAGCGTCAGATTTTTCTTCCCCGCAATATGTGTCTTTTTCCCGGAGGACCTGGCAAACGTTCCATGTCGAATCCGGCCGATTGCATGGTCCGGCGCACCTCTCCTTTAGCGCAATAGGTTACTAAAACCGCCCCTTCGACCGAGTGTGTATATAATTTATGGTAAAACGCCTCGTTCCACATCTCCGGTTGCTTCTCCGGAGCAAAGGCATCCATATAGATCAGATTGATATTATCCGGCAAAGGACAGGTATTGCTATCGCCTTCAATCTTATGTAACGTAAAACACCCGGACAAATCAACCGGTTTGTTCCACTCCGCCCGGTGCAAAAGCTCAAAACAACTCTTCCGTTCGGGCCACACCCGTTCTCCGTAATTAAGCCGGGAGGTAATCTCTTCCGGCAAAGGATAACGTTCGATGGCATAATACGTGATATGCCGGAACCGCCCGGACAACTCCGCCTCTTTCCACGTGAGCAAAGCGTTCAGTCCGGTGCCGAAACCAATCTCCAGAAGCTGAATGTCCTCTTTCTCCACCGAATGCAGCCCTGCTCCGATAAAGATATGCGATGATTCCTGAATGGCTCCGTTTACCGAGTGGTAATGTTCGTCCATCTCCGGTATATATAAGGTATGACTCCCATCGGCAGTCAGTTGCAATTGACGCTCCATCTGCATATTCTTACTCTTTTTGTTTACAAAGATACGATAAAGAAACGGAACACACTTCTAAATCATTCCAAGAAGCTGCTTTGAATCACTTCGTCATTCAAGACGGCTCCTAATCGAGAACTATTTTTCCGTTGAAATATTTCTCAGTTGTTTCCTATATTCTGTAGGCGACATACCGAAATGCGCCCTGCAATATTTCCCGAAAAACGAGATGTTGGGGAATTTAAGCAAATCAGCAATCTCCTTAATCGTTTTGCTGCTGTTCTTCAACCAGTAGCGTATGTCTACCGCAACAAATTCATTAATCCAAGCGGATGCCGTTTTTTCGCTTACCTGCTTGACGACCGTCGACATATATTTGGGGGTCACACATAACTGTTCGGCATACCACGACACGTTCCGCGGCTTGATTCGGGTAGTAAACAATAATTCAATGAAGTTCTTGAACAAGATTTCCCGTTGCTTGATCAGCCCATGTCCATAGGGAGCCGGCTTGCTTTCCACATTGGCCAACAAATCGTATAATGCGGCTTTTACAATCGAAACAAGACTCTTTTCATAATAAGGACTTCGTTCCATTTTAACTTTGGTCATAATCAATGATCCGTATAAATCAAACATGTGCAGATCCTCTTCGTTAACACGTATTATCGGGTTTTCCGCGAAGTATAACGCCTTATCCCAAATCTCGTTTTCCGGGATTTGTTCCAATAGCCCCCTTCGTGACAGGCATAATACCGCACCATCGAAATCCGGACTTATCATGCAATTATCTACTACGGAATTAGGCAAACATACCAATACTTCGTTTTGCCGAAGGGTATATTCCACCGTATTCAGTTCCACACTCAACTTTCCACGTGAACAGACAACAATCGTAAGCATATCTATTTGCATGGGACTGTTTTTATCAATAGAAAGTTCCCTGATATCCGTATGGAAAGCAATTCCATCGTCCATATAATCCACATTAAAATCATCTTTTATCCGGTTGAAAGCAATCTGGCGAATATCATCTTTATTACTCATAAGCTATTTTTTTATGTTAGTCCTAAATTCCTTGCAAAAGTAGCTGTTTATACCACATGCCGACGTTCTAAAACTCATACATATAGTTCTATAGTTCTTTTCGGGCCTCACCATAAGAATAATATCACCTTATATAAATACTTTAGAACACCAAGGTTGGTCTATTTCTCTTCATTTTTGCGGACGATATGACAAAAAACATTTAATTAAATAATCAAGAAGATGAAAGCAAAACATTGCAGTATGGCTGCCTTATGTTGCTTGGCTCTGATGACAACAGGATGCAGGCACCAGGAAGTACGGGAGTCACAACCCGTAAAGGTAACAGTAATGAAAATTAATCCAACGGTTTTCAGTGGAGAACAGGAGTATTCGGGTACAATAGAAGAATCATCCGGCTCCACATTAAGTTTCCCTGTAGCAGGAACCGTGCAGCAAATTCAAGTAGAGGCCGGTCAGCGGGTGACGAAAGGTGAATTGATTGCCGTACTTGACGAAGCAACATTGCGTAATGCGTATGAAGCGTCATTTGCGTTGCTGACACAGGCAGAAGATGCCTATCAGCGTATGAAGCAACTACATGATGCGGGTAGTTTGCCTGAAATACAATGGGTTGAAGTCCAAAGCAAATTGAAACAGGCACAATCAGCCGAAGCCATATCAAAGAAAAACCTTGACGATGGCAGGCTTTACGCTCCTTTTTCCGGAGCAATCTCAGAAAAGAGCGTGGAAGTAGGGCAAAATGTGATACCGGGACAACCTGTAGTGCGCTTAGTAACAATCAATCAGGTAAAGGTTTGTATTTCTGTACCAGAAAATGAAATATCACACATCCATACAGGACAGCCCGTGAACGTCAGCGTACAGGCATTGGATGGAAAAACATTTTCCGGCAAGATTATAGAGAAAGGCATTGTTGCTCACCCCCTTTCCCGCTCATACGAAGTGAAAGCCCTTGTTGACAATCTTTCCGGTGAACTTATGCCTGGCATGATATGTACTATGGGCATTGGCAACGAAGAAGCAGGCACTGCAATCATGCTACCCGCTTCTGTCATACAGACCGATGAACAGAACAGGACATTCGTATGGGTAAACGAAAGCGGAAAAGCACTAAAAAGGATTGTGGAAACCGGAACGCTTACCCGAAACGGTGTAGTAATATCATCGGGGCTATCCACCGGTGATGAAGTGATCTTAGAAGGGCAACAAAAGGTAAGTGAAGGAATGGATATAACTACTAAAGAATGAATGTGTTATGGAAAAGAAGAAACGTAACATCGTGGAATGGGCGATGCACTATCGGCAGATTGTCATCCTACTGACCTGCTGCCTTATGGCTGTCGGCATTTTCGGATTGTCAGAAATGAAGAAGAATGAGTTTCCCGACTTTACCATTCGCCAGGGAATAGTGGCTGCAGTATGCCCCGGATATACAGCGATGGAGATAGAGGAACAAGTGACAAAACCGTTGGAAGATTACATATTCAGCTACAAGGAAGTACGAAAAGATAAAACACATTCCACGAGCAAGGATGGGATGGTGATTATCCAAGTACAACTGAACGATGACCTTGACAATAAAGATGAGTTCTGGAGCAAGTTCAAGCATGGGATAAATGACTTCAAAGCGCAACTTCCCCAAAGTGTGCTTGGCATACAGGTAATGGACGATTTTGGTGATACTTCCGCCCTGCTCATAACCATGGAAAGCGAGGACAAGACTTACCGTGAGTTGAACGACTACATGGACGCTCTGAAAGACCGGTTGCGCCGTATAAATGATGTAGGACGCATGACCGTCACGGGTATGCAGCAAGAACAGGTTTCTATATATATTGATAATGAACGACTATCCCACTATGGATTAAGCGACCAGACGCTTGCCATGACATTGTTTACAAAAGGTTTCACGACTACGTCTGGGCGTGTAAAAGACCCCCGTTATGTGTCGCCTATATACGTCAGCCGCTCCATGAATACTTTGCGCGATGTACAGGAGATGATTGTATTCTCTACGCCAGACGGCCAAAACGTCCGCCTGAAGGATGTGGCACATGTAGTAAAAGAATATCCTGTGGTGGAAAGTTATATCACGAATAACGGAAAAAAATGCCTGCTGCTAAGTGTAGAGATGAAAAAGGGCAAAAACATCGTGCAGATGGGTGAGGAGGTTAAAGCAGAACTTGACCAATTTGCGGAAACATTGCCGGATGATGTGTCTATATTCAAGATAACCGACCAAAGCAAGGTCGTGGCCGATAGTGTATCAACGTTCCTTCATGAACTGGTTATTGCAATTTGTGCCGTGATACTTGTAGTCATGCTGTTGTTACCCATGCGTGTAGCACTTGTGGCCGCATCGACCATACCTATCAGTATTTTTATCTCACTTGCGTTGTTCTATGCTTTCGGCATCGAGCTGAACACGGTGACACTCGCTGCGCTTATAGTGACCCTGGGCATGATTGTGGATAACTCTATCGTCATAATAGACAGTTATCTGGAAATGATTTCAGAAGGTGTTTCCCGATGGCATGCTTCTATAAAGAGCGCGACTCATTTCTTCAAGTCCATCTTTTCAGCAACGCTTGCCATCAGTATCACGTTTTTCCCTTTCCTGTTTACACTAACCGGTATGACAGGCGATTTTGTGGCAAGCTTTCCATGGGCCGTCACACTTATCCTGATGATTTCGTTACTGGTGGCAGAATTGCTCGTACCGTTTATGCAGTTCTTCTTCATCCGCAAGCCGATGCGTAACGAATTACCCCAAGATGGAAAAAAGAAATTCTCATTCCTTGATTTCATCCAAACCCAGTATGACAAGCTGCTTGACAGATGCTTCAAATACCCTAAAACCACACTTGCTGTCGGTATCGTTTCTGTTGTAGCCGGTGTATTTATGATGAGCAGGTTGCCACAACAGTTATTACCAGTCGCGGAACGTAATCAGTTTGCCGTGGAAATTTATATGCCCACAGGTACGGCTGTGGAAAAGACAGCGTTTGTAGCCGACAGTCTTGAGAGCATACTGCGGCAGGACAGCCGTGTAGTATCTGTAGCCTCGTTCAAAGGTTGCGCTTCACCACGCTTCCAGAATTCATACGCACCGCAAATAGGCGGACCGAATTTCGCGCAGTTCATTGTTAATACCACCGGCAACAAAGATACCGAAGCGTTGCTGGATGAATATACACCGCGTTGCCGTACAATGTTTCCAGAGGCTGTTGTCCGCTTCAAACAATTGGGCTACAGCGAAGCGGTAAATCCGATAGAAGTCCGTCTAAGTGGTGACGATCTCAATTTGCTACAAAAGGAGGGCGAACGGGTTACAGCATTGTTGCGCGGTATGCCAGAATTAAATCTTGTCCGTACGAATTTCAACGAGCCGCTGGCAGCCACACGTATCACACTGGACGAGGAACAATCCACGCGCATGGGTATTAGCAATGCCGCATTGGAGGCAACGCTTGCCATGCGATACGGTAGCGGCATTCCGGTCGGCACCGTGTGGGAAGGGGATTACGACATCAACGTGGTCATGAAAAGTGATCATTCGGATTTTGCTGATTTTTCAGACCTGCAAGACGAACTGATTCCAGTTTATGGAGGATTGGCAAACGTTCCGTTACGCCAGGTGGCAAATATTGAACCTTCATGGGAGAACGGGCAGATTGTGCACAGAAATGGAGTGCGTACCCTTACTGTCATGGCCGAAACCGAACGAGGAGTGAATGCCTTACAGGCCACTACAAAAGTACAGAAACTGATGGAGGCTAATCCGGTGGCGGATGGCGTGACAGTTACTTACGGAGGCGAGTTGTATGAAAACAAGGAGCAGATGCCTGGTATCATCGCTGGACTTTATGTCGCTGTGGCCATCATCTTTTTTATCCTCTTGTTCCACTTCAAACGTGTCGGTACTGCCACTTTGTTGCTTGTCTGCCTTACGCTCTGTCTGTTCGGAATGGCGTCAGGCGTAATGATACAGGGCGTGGACTTTGGGGTGACTTGCATTTTGGGGCTTGTCAGTCTGATGGGTATTCTTGTGAGAAATGGCATCATCATGATAGATTATGCCGAAGAATTGCGCCAGGAAGAAAAGATGTGTGTACGGGATGCCATTTATAATTCCGCCAAACGGCGTATGCGTCCTATATTCCTTACTTCGGCGGCTGCCTCCATGGGCGTTATACCAATGATACTTGGTGGAAGCGGATTGTGGATGCCTATGGGTACAGTCATTTTCTACGGGACGTTAATAACCATGTTCTTTATCCTGACTGTCATACCTATTGCTTATTGGAAAGTGCTGAGCGGCAGCACGCATAAACGCAATTTGAATGAAGCAATGGAACAACAATAAAGACGGATCTAAAAACAATATAGTATTACAAAAACAAATGAAAAATAAAATGAGACTGATAGGAATGAAACAACTGATAATCTTTGCATTATGTAGTGCATGTAGTCTGGTTGCTTTCGGACAAAAAACATACACACTGGATGAATGCCGCGATATGGCGTTACGGAACAATGTAAAGATGCGGAACGCAACTAACAACATAAAAGCTGCACAGAGTGAACGCAATGAGGCGTTTACAAAATACTTCCCGAATGTAAGTGCATCGGGTATAGGATACGCTGCAAATAAAGGGCTGCTGCAATTGGATATGGGACCGGACATGAGTATGTCGTTGCTGAAGAACGGAATCATGGGTGGCATTACATTGACACAACCGGTTTTTACAGGAGGACAGATTGTAAACGGCAACCGCCTTGCCAAAGTAGGCTTGGAAATGAGCAAAGTGCAACTCGAACAGACCGAGAATGAGGTACGTCTCACCGTGGAGCAATATTTCTGGCAAGTCGTTACCCTGCAAGAGAAACTCAATACACTGCATACAGTCGAAAAACAGCTTGAAGAACTCCAAAAGGATGTGGAAACAATGGTCAATGCCGGAGTAACCACGCGCAACGACCTGTTGCAGGTACAACTTAAGCATAATGACATAGTAAGCACCCGCATTAATCTGGAAAACAATTTATCTATATGTCGCATGATGCTGGCGCAATATATCGGTTTGGATGCTGATACTATAGCCGTAGAATGCTCTATTCCGATGGATACCGCTCCGGCTTTTCCTCAAGACATATATTGTGACCATGCGAGCGCACTACCACAAACCACAGGGTATCGCCTTCTAAAAAACAACGTGAGTGCCAGTCGCTTACAGCAAAAGATGGCTGTCGGCAAGAATCTTCCTTCGGTCGCCCTGGGTGGGGGCTATATGTATGATAACCTCATGGACAAGTCCCATCCGTTTGCCATAGGTTTCGTTTCTGTTTCGATTCCCATTTCCGGTTGGTGGAGTGGCTCACACGCCATAAAAAAACAGAATTTGCAGATAAAGAATGCCGAGAATCAGCTTGCCGACAATTCAGAATTACTTGTCATTGCCATGCAGAAGGCTTGGACAGATTTACAGGATGCCTATAAACAGATACTCATAGCCCGTACTTCCATAGAGCAATCTACGGAGAACTTGCGATTGAATAAGGATTATTACCATGCCGAAACCTC
>DWYO01000065.1 GCA_019118725.1 Candidatus Parabacteroides intestinavium
CTCCAAACCTCCCCTTGAGGGGAGGCTTATAGTCCCTTTCCGTCTGGAGAGGGTCAGGTAGAGGCCAAGATATAGGCTCTCAAAAGCTCCCCCACCGGGGGAGTTGAGGGGGCTTGTTCATAATTAGAAATAAATCCTAATCAAGTAACTCGTGAGAGTGAAAAGGATGATTAAATTGTTAGTAAATAAAATAGAGTAACAAAAAGTTCTACCTGCGAGTAATTTTGTGAAGAACGAAAGCAGGGATCTAAAGGAAAGCCTCGCGGACAACACGTTCACGAGGCTTTTTTATGTAAGCGATAAGATTTACGCGATTCATTCAAGCACCATGACGGTGTGTCATAATTGCAAACTGCTGCGTTATTTTCGGAATTCGGGCTAAGTCATTTACTCCATAAACTCCTGTCGCCCTCATCCTCAATGCCTTGCATTTTGCTAATTCTGACACACCTTAATGGGGTTGCATCAAAACATTCATTTTGACACAGCCCTTATTCCAACAATAATTTCTCCAAGCAACGATTTATGGTCCAAGTACTTCCACTAAAGTTATTAGCCAACAAAACTACACTATACCATTTTCCATTCTTCTGGATATATCCGGCATAACAACGCACGCCAGACATACTTCCACTCTTTAGCCAAGCCTTCCCGGATAAGGAAGTGTCTTTTAAAAAATTACGCACAGATCCTTCCAGACCAGCCTGCGGTAAAGAATTCCGAAATACTTGCACGTGTGTAGACTTTGTCGCCATATAAGTCAACACATCTGTTATGAAATGAGCCGTAACTTTATTGGCAGGAGCAAGTCCACTCCCATCATAAATAGTAATTTCCGAAACATCCACCCCTTTTTTCTTCCAAAAGTCTTTTACGATTTGGATTCCTCGTCCAAAAGAAGATATGACTTCATTTCGTTTGGGCTGATACCGCAACCCCAGGGTTTTAAGCAAGGCATCTGCAAAAAGATTATGACTCACATGGTTTGTTTTTTCTATAATCTTTTTCAATGGAGGAGAATACGTCGTGATTATTTCTGTCCGCTCCCCCGGATTCCAGTTTCCTCGCTCCATAAATTGCCTGTAACAAGATGGTTTCCGGGTTATGCGAATGCCCCGCTCCTGCAATTGACGATGTAAATATTCCGCTAAGAAGAGAGCAGGCTCCGGTATATCCCCCCGCAATCTGTATTGGGACTGGTAGGCCGGAACCACACCATACAAAAAACGTTCTGTCGAAAAAGGCATTCCTACCATATAAGAACTATCCGATTTGACAGATTGAGCCCGTAGATAATTATGCAGGGACAATTCTATTTGTGGAGAGGTACGAAGCACTTGCGGACGAGTACCCGGCGCTCCGCTTTTGATATATAAATCGAATCGGTTATCAAATAGATTCAGCCCATAACTTCCTGCACCATAATAACTTCCTAAATCCTCACGAACCCACTTCATGGAAACACCCTCCGTATCAAAGATACTCTCATCCGCAATTATTCCTCCTTTAATCTCCTTGATGCCTAACCCCTGTATCGCCTTAATCCACAACGGGAGAAAGTCCTTGGATTCCGGAGCGAAATAACTGGATCCAAGCGTAGGATCTCCGTGTCCTTTGATGTAAATATTTCCCTGCAAAACGCTATCTTGTATCGCCCCGTCATAAGATAAAGTTGTCGGATATTTATACTCTTCCCCCAGAATTTCCAGCGCCGTTGCGGTTGTCAAGACTTTGAGTACCGATGCCGGAGTCAATTGCCTGTCCGGTTGATAACTGCTCACCACCCTACCGGTAGCCATCTCCTTAATCAGATATCCCAGCGAAGCATGTTCCCATTCCGGGCGTAACAAGAATGACTTATCGGCTGCCTGAGGCTGAGCCCATACCGGCAGAAATTGTCCGGACAGGAGAAATACAAGAAATATTTTAGCAAATAGAATTTTCATTATTATCATTTATATTACCTTTGCAAAAATACAAAAATCCAATCAACATGGACTCAATGTTTGACAAGCCATTTACATTTGACCGTGTAGCCCGCATCGGAATCAGCATTTTATTGCTTGCGGGCATCCTATACCTGCTAATCGTTCTACGAAACGCACTTTTGCCGTTTCTTATCGCTTGGCTTATGGCCTATATATGCCAACCGTTTGTCAAATTCTTCCAATACAAGCTGAAACTAAAGAACCGCATCCTTGCAATTATCGCGGTATTGCTATCCGGAGCCCTTCTTGCCACCTTACTGGTGGTAATGGTTATCCCATCGATTAGCGAAGAATCCCAACGCTTGCTGACATTATTGAATACCAATCGGCCAGCTCCGGGAAATATACCGTTTGTTCCTCAAAGCTGGATAGAATATTTAGAACAACACATCAATGTCGTCGCTCTTCAGGAGATGCTGAGCAAAGAAAACATTTTGCAGACAATCAAGCAAATAGCGCCGAAAGCATGGCAACTTCTGACAAACACATTTTCAGTACTGGTAAGTATAACGATTATCTTTGTCATATTCCTCTATTTCGTATTCATTCTCTTGGATTATGAAAAGATCGCTGATGGCTGGATCCGTTTAATTCCCGAACGTTACCGTCCGTTTATCCAGCAATTGGCGGATGATGTAGAAGGCAGCATGAACCGGTATTTCCGCGGACAATCGCTAATCGCGTTATGCGTAGGCGTTTTACTGGCAATCGGATTTAAAATTATAGACTTCCCATTGGCTATCACATTAGGACTATTCATAGGGGTATTGAATTTGATTCCTTATTTACAAACCATCGGTCTGATTCCTATGGTTTTACTAAGTTTATTACGCTCAGCGGAAACCGGTGAGAACTTTTGGATTCTTTTCGGATTATCGCTTTTAGTCCTCGGTATCGTTCAGGCCATACAAGATTTATACCTGACACCCCGTATTATGGGAAAGGCAATGGGATTGAATCCGGCAATCATTTTACTATCCCTTTCCATTTGGGGCACATTGCTTGGTTTTATAGGGCTAATTATCGCGTTGCCTTTGACCACTCTTTGTCTCTCTTACTACAAACGTTTCATCTTAATGGAGGAAGAAATAGCCCATGACACATCGTCTAAGCCGAAAGAAATGAGCGATTCTGCCCCTGAAACCGAAAAAAAATAGAAAATATCGCATTTTTCTTTGGATAACCCTTGCGAATAAGAAAAATATTACTACCTTTGCACTCGCAATCGGAAATCGAGAGCATTGATGATTCGCTAGCTCAGCTGGTAGAGCACAACACTTTTAATGTTGGGGTCTTGGGTTCGAACCCCAAGCGGATCACCCAAGCGAGGCTTTCATAACAGAAGGCCTCGCTTTTTTATTCGTACAATACGACAAACATTCAACAAGCCGCATTCTTTTGAGTCAGGAATCGGGCAAAGTTCATCTCCTTGGCGGACGATCCATAATCTGCAATTCAAATGACCGATCCGCACTTACTCCGACAAAACCGCGTCCTCCCACCACATTACAGGGAATTATAACCGGCTCCATAAGCAACTCATTATACGAATCGGATTGTATAAGAGTCAAAGCACGCAGATAGCGGTACATTTCTTCGGTAAGGCTTATCAGATGAATACGGGCATGGGCATACAAGTGTTTATCCCAATCATACCAATAATCATCGGGAGTACGATAGGATGTATAAACCTTCAACGTATAATGACTATCCTCAAAACGGGTATCAGAAAATAATTGATAGATGTTTTCCACCTCTTGGCTGAAGACATTATAATCATCATCATCCTGCAAAGCGGAATGGCCTTCACTTAAGACAAGTTCATCCCGATTATCGATTTCTTTCTTCTCCCACCCCATATATTCATCGCTCTCAATAACCAACCGGTAATAGTTTCGCTCTCCGGGACGATCTTTGATAGGAATGCGGTATTGGATGACATTTTGTTCCGAATAGCCATTCCAGCGCTTGGTAGTAAGCGTATCTACCTGCTCTATCGGGTCAATCGGGTAAGGCACGCAGACCTCGGCATACGCATGATAAGCCCCTTCGTTGGCCGATGCTTCCAGACGGATTTTATCGCCCGGATGCAATTCCGTATGTAATCCGCAACTCATCTGACGTAAGGTATAATCCCATGAATCTTTGTACTCGGCTTTAGAGGTCTCTTTAATCTCACCATTGACATACAAGCTGACACGCCCCTGATAAATATCGCTTGTAGTTTCGGTTCCACTCAGATTAAGATAAACCCGATTCTCGGTTGTTCCGCATTCCATCAGCGCGTTCATGACCAACACATTTCCCCGTTCCTCACGCTGGTAAGGTAATTCGTTCTCAC
>DWYO01000066.1 GCA_019118725.1 Candidatus Parabacteroides intestinavium
TTCAATTAAATATTACAAATTATGACAATTGATCAATTTAACTTTGCCGGAAAAAAGGCAATTGTACGTGTTGACTTCAACGTACCTTTGAATGAAGAAGGAAAAATTACAGATGACACTCGTATCCGCGGTGCTCTGCCTACTCTGAAGAAAATCTTGGCCGATGGGGGTAGCTTGATTATCATGTCTCACATGGGCAAACCGAAAGGTAAAGTAAATGCGAAATATTCTTTGAGCCAGATTGTAGACGCCGTATCAGCTGCATTAGGCGTTCCGGTACAATTCGCTCCGGATTGCGCAAAGGCATCTGAACAGGCCGCTGCATTGAAACCGGGTGAAGTCCTGTTATTGGAAAACTTGCGTTTCTATCCGGAAGAGGAAGGCAAACCGGTAGGTATCGAAAAGGAAGATCCTGCTTACGAAGAGGCTAAGAAGGAAATGAAAGCACGTCAGAAAGAATTCGCCAAGACATTGGCTTCGTATGCTGATTGCTATGTGAATGATGCCTTCGGTACAGCTCACCGTAAACATGCATCTACGGCTGTTATTGCCGATTACTTTGACGCAGACCACAAGATGCTGGGTTATCTGATGGAAAAAGAGGTTCAGGCCGTTGACAACGTATTGAGCAACATCAAGCGTCCGTTTACCGCTATCATGGGTGGTTCGAAAGTATCTACGAAGATCGGTATCATTGAGAACCTGATGGACAAGGTAGATAACTTGATTTTGTGTGGCGGTATGACTTATACATTCGCTAAGGCATTAGGCGGAAAGATCGGTATGTCTATCTGCGAAGATGATAAGCTGGATCTGGCGTTAGACATCATCGCTAAGGCTAAGGCTAAAGGTGTGAACTTGGTATTGGGTTCGGATTGTGTAGCCGCTGACGCATTCTCTAACGATGCAAATACGATGGTTTGCCCGGCTAATGATGTACCTGATGGTTGGGAAGGTCTGGATGCAGGTCCTGAAACCCGCAAGGCATTCGCAGATGCTATCAAGGGTGCGAAGACTATCTTGTGGAACGGCCCGGCTGGTGTATTCGAATTCGATAATTTCACGGCTGGTTCTCGTGCTATTGCCGATGCTATTGCAGAAGCTACCGCTAACGGTGCATTCTCCTTGATTGGTGGTGGTGATTCTGTAGCTTGCATCAACAAGTTCGGTATGGCAGACAAAGTATCTTATATCTCTACAGGTGGTGGTGCATTGCTGGAAGCTATCGAAGGTAAGGTTCTTCCGGGTATCGCGGCTATCAAGGGTGAATAAGATTTCTTTTTTTATACGAATGGGGCTGTGTCAAAATGAATGTTTTGATGCAGCCCCATTAAGGTGTGATGACACACCGTCATTTTTGTTTTCTCGAAAAATATGATTATACCCTAAAAAACACATAGATGAAACGAATACTATCTACTCTTTTATTATCTTGTAGCTTGACTTGTTTTGCGACACAAGAAATAACCATCATTCCTAAACCTATCCAATTGACACAAGAGCAAGGAACTTTTATCCTTCGTCCGCAAACCCTTATTACCTATGAAACCGGCCTCCGTCTGCAAGCTTCTTATTTACAAGAGGTACTGGGCGGCTCTACGGGATGGGACTTGAAGCTGGTCGAAGGAAACGCGCAGGAGGGTTCTATCCATTTGGCATTTGACCCCTCGAAAAAGCAGGCGGAGAGTTATGGCTTAGAGGTCGGTCCGGAAGGGGTACGGATATCCGGGGCTGATACCGGAGGGGTTTTTTACGGAATACAGACGTTATTGCAATTGTTCCCCGCCGAAGTGTATAGCGTGGTCCGCCAGAAGAACATGGATTGGGTGATCCCGGCCGTTACGATATTTGACGCCCCCTCACACCCTTGGCGAGGTATGATGCTTGATGTGGCGCGTTATTTTCACGATAAAGATTTCGTCAAGAAATATATCGACATGATGGCCATGTACAAGATGAACAAACTCCAGTTCCATTTGATAGATGACTCCGGTTGGCGTTTGGAAATCAAGAAATATCCTTTATTGACGGAGATCGGTGCCTGGGCCGGTAAAGACCAGAATCGGTTGGGCGGGTATTACACCCAAGAAGATATCAAGGAGATCATCGAATATGCCCAAGTACGTAATGTGGAGATTATCCCTGAGATAGAATTTCCCGCACACATGCTATCGGCCGTAGCCGCTTATCCCTGGCTTAGTTGCAAAGGGGAGCCTCGTGAGGTCCCCATGCAGCATTTCATCAGCCGGGATCTGATTTGTGTCGGAAAGGAATCCTCATTCCAATTCCTTCAAGATGTGCTGGACGAGACGGTCGCGCTATTCCCCTCCCGCTATATCAATATCGGAGGAGATGAGGCCGTATATGATAATTGGGAAACCTGCCCGAAGTGCCAGGCCGTAATGAAAAAACAGGGCCTGAAAAAAGCATCCGAATTGCAAGGATACCTGACAAACCGTGTGCTTCAGATGATGAAGGAGAAGAACCGGACGATTATCGGATGGGAGGAAATCATCCAACGCGGAAAACTGGATGGACGGGTGGTCGCGCTCATCTGGCATAACGAGAGCGATACGATGATAGCCGTAAACAATAATCATTTGGCTATTCTTACCCCGGCTACACACGCTTACCTGGATTTTCCGGAGAGCAAGACCCCGGGCGAGGTGAAGGCGGCCACCTGGATGCCACCTATCTCGGTCGAGAAGAGCTACTCGTTGGCGGCCAAGGATTACTCGCCTACCTCACACGTCATTGGAATACAGGGGTGTCTATGGTCTGATCAATTCATACACGGGACTATCCTGCAAGAGATCGCCCCGCTTAACGAGAACCGGGCGGAAAATTATGTGGAATACTTCACCTTCCCTCGTCTTCTGGCATTGGCCGAGGTGGGCTGGACGAAGGAATCCGCTCGCGAATACAAGGATTTCGCACATCGTCTGACCTACCATTACGCGCGCCTGGACCAGAAGGAATGCAATTACCGGGTGCCGGAACCTACCATCGTTTCGATGCAGGAGACAGATCAGGGCGTGACGTTCTCTTTGGCTGAGAGTGTGAACGGAGCACCGATCCGCTATACGACGAACGGGAATTACCCGACTATCCATTCGCCTCTGTACACCGGGCCGGTTACCGTAAGCAACAAGAATAATTTCCGGGCGATTACGGTTGTCAATGACCGGCATTACTCTTTGCCGATTTATTTCGCATACGATTATTCGGAATACAAGCAATACGGGGAATTTACGGCCGACTGGCGCCCATCCAATGTGCAAGCGGACAAAGCCTCTGTTTGGAAGATCGATGCTACCGGGAAAATCTCCGGAAATGGCATGTATGAGGTTACACTGGTCCAAACGGACGGAACGAATAGCCTGAAAGTTGATGGCATTAAGGTCTTGAAGCGGGATGAATTGTTGGAGAAGATTAAGGACATGCAATCGGTCAACAAGCAACATATCGTGACATATCGCTTCCCGATCAAGTCCTTCGAGGCCGGAACTCCCTTCTATCTTGAGATGCAGATCTACGGAGATGGAGGGAATAACACCAACGGGGCTGTATTCATCAAGAAAGTGAACGAATAAGCATACATTGAAAGTTGAAAAGAGAAAATATCCGCATGGTAATTTTCAATTTTCAACTTTCAGCTTTTAATTTTTAATTTTTAATTTTTAATTCTCCAACGCCCCTATAATCTCACGTACGGACTTGAATCCGTGCCGCTCACAATAATCGTTGATTCCATCGATTACCTTTATCGAGATAGTCGGGTCAATGAAGTTATAAGTCCCTATCTGGATGGCCGTAGCCCCCGCCAGCATAAACTCTACCGCATCTTTCCAATTAGAAATACCCCCCAATCCGATAATAGGAATCTTGACCGCTTTCGAGGTCTGCCATACCATACGGAGAGCTACCGGCTTGACACAAGGACCGGATAATCCTCCGGTTACGGTAGACAATACAGGTCTGCGCTTCTCGGCATCGATAGCCATCCCCAGCATCGTGTTGATAAGCGATACGGCATCCGCGCCCTCGGCTTCTACGGCACGGGCTATCTCCGTGATATCCGTCACATTAGGAGACAACTTGACGATAAGCGTCTTCGGATAAACCCGGCGTACGGCACGCACCACCTCGGCCGCACCGGCACACGTTACCCCAAAAGCCATTCCCCCTGATTTTACATTCGGGCACGAGATATTCAGCTCGATGGCGGGTATCTTCTCCAGCTCGGCTATACGCTCCGCACAAGCCACGTAGGTCTCAACCGTCGATCCGCTTACGTTCACGATCATATTCGTATCAATATCCTTGATTTGCGGGTAGATATGCTCGGCAAAATACTCCGACCCCTTATTCTGGAGTCCGACCGCATTCAACATTCCCGAAGGAGTCTCGGCCATACGCGGATAAGGATTCCCTTTGCGTGGATGATAGGTAGTACCCTTCACGAAAATCCCACCCAAACGGGAGATATCCATGAAATCAGCATACTCTATTCCATATCCGAATGTTCCGGATGCCGTCATAACCGGATTTTTCAACGGCAAATTTCCTATGTTTACACTTAATTCAGCCATGATAATTTTTCTATATTAAATACAGGACCTTCGGTACATACACATACATGATTTTCGTCTTTCAGTTTCTCCACGCAACATAAGCACGCGCCTATGCCACATGCCATTGTATTCTCCAGAGAGACCTCGCACGGGATGGATTCGCCGGACGCATAACGCGCCACCGCCATCATCATCGGCTTCGGTCCGCACGTCCAAATCCGGTCAAAACGGGTAGATTTCAGGACGGAATGATTCGTCACATACCCCTTTTCACCCATTGATCCATCCTCGGTGGTCACATAGACCTCACCATACTGGCGGAATTGATCCATCTGCAACAGGTCTTTTTCAGACCGTGCTCCCAACAAAAAGGTCGGCATAAATCCGGCCGAATATAGGCATGAACCCAGATAAAGCATCGGAGCAGTTCCCACGCCTCCGCCTATCAAAAGCAGCTTTTCGTTCTTGTCTTGAGGCATCGTGAAGCCATTTCCCAAAGGCAGGATGACATTCAACGTCTCGCCCACACGGGCCTCGGCCAACGTACGTGTACCGTCACCTACCAATTGTATCAAAAGCCATAACTCATTGCGCTCTTTATCCACATAATTGATGGAAATAGGACGGCGCAGGAAAGTCGTAGGCGAATGTTCCACCCTGATCTGGACGAATTGCCCCGGACACATCTCCGGCAGGTTATCGTCCGCCTTTAGTTTCAATAGGCAATAATTCTGATGAAGCCGGCTGTTCTCGGCCACCTTCATGTCAAGCATATACTTCTTCATATAAGATTATTACAAAAATTCCACACAAAGATACAAAGATATAGGGAAAAAACACGCATTTCCTCCAAGTTATTCCTTGCCCGGCTTTTCGGGCACGAAGGTCTCGAACGTATTGTCGGAATAGAAAACCATGATACGCTCCACCCTTTTGGGCGTACTTCCCGGCTGAACGGCGGGCATGGAGGGAGGTTCGGCAATGGGAGAATCCTCTTCTCCCTTGGGCGCCCCGTTTCCCTCCTCCGGACCGGTGAGCAATCGGATTTCCGGAGGCGTAGAGGAAGGAGATTGCCGGAACAGGTCGTTCCCCTCGGCACCGGCACGGAGCATTTCCCCCTTGCCGAAGAGCAACCAGTCGGGATCAATATAGGGGAACCGGTGCAATATTTTTAACATGACATCCAGGCTTGGATTATTCCTCCCGGAAATGATATGCGACATGGCCGCACGCTGGATTCCGATAGCCGCCGAGAATTGCGCCTGCCCCATGCCTTCATGTTCCATCACTTTGATAATGCGTTCTTTCATCTTATCATCGTTTTTTTTACTTATCCATCCATTCAAATAGCTGCCATTTTGTCCTATTATGGCAAAATTGGGCTCCAAAATTAGATGTTACAAAGATAAACATTAATTTTGATACAAAACCAAACAATGATAGAAAAATATACAGATACAAATCTATACAAAAAGATACAAACGTAACATTTCGAGGCGTTATAAGTTTGTAAACT
>DWYO01000067.1 GCA_019118725.1 Candidatus Parabacteroides intestinavium
TATCTATCGTAAAAGATTCATCTATTCTTTCCGGGTCAAAACCAGAAAGAAGGATGAAAATAAAGGGCAGCTCCACAAAGAACTGCCCTGATTATCTATTCTCAATAGTATCTATCACTCAAACACCGGCATCGGTCGGCCAATCCAAACCTGCGGTTGCTGCAAACCGAAGATAGCCGCGATAGTCGAAGCAATATCAAACTGCATCATGCTCTCCTCGATAACCGCCCCCTGCTTGATATGCTTTCCGCAAATGATGAAAGGCGTCTCCATCTCACGCATCGTCCGTCCGCCATGTCCTTTCTCGATACCGCCATGGTCAGCCGTAACGATAACAATACTCTCCTCCCAAATACCGGCATCCTTGACAGCCTGCACAATCTGGCCCACATAGCCATCTATCTCCTCCAATTTCTCGTAATAAAGCGGAGTATCATGACCGGCGGCATGCCCCACATGATCCAACGCATCAAACACGACATTCACAAAGGCCGGCTTCTTTTCCCGGATATAATTTACCGCGAAACGGGCCGTAGCGGTCGAGTCTTTCGCTACCTCCACCACATGCTTGTCATAGTTCAGTGCCAGGGTATCCACCAGATAACGGATGCCCTCCCATTCATAGATATTCCCGATTTCAGCCTCCGGAGCTGCCGCACGCAATTCCGAGAAGATAGTCGGGAAAATACCATCCTTATTCACCACCCGCGACGGAAGGTCAGGCACCTGCGAGCCCCACTCGCAATACCCATGCAGCTCAGGTCCGGCACCCATATACATCGAAGCCCAGTTCACCGCACTCGATGAAGGCAATACCGAACGTTTCTTCAACGTATAAGCGCCACTATCCATCAGACACCGGATATGGGGAACTTTCGCCTTATCCATGCTATAGGCGCCCCACCCGTCAATACCAATCAAAATCACATGTTTCGCTTTCCATTCCGGCATCTGCTCGCCAGCCGGTTGGTTTCCAGAGCAAGCCACTAAAAACAGACTTGCCAATGCCCATAAAATCAAATGTTTCATACTTATATTTTGAGGTTATGTGGTTATAGGGCTATGAGTTTTTTAGTTTATTAGTTATTCAGCTTCCGCATGTTCAAGTTGACGAGAGAACAAGAAATAACCTTTATCTACTTGCCCGCTAATAAACTGAACACGTGCAAAATTATACATAACCCAATAACCCTATAACCTCCTAACCACATAACCCTATAACCTAATAACCTCCTAACCTAAAAAAATTATAACGTCTGCGGTGTTGTGGTCGGTCCCTCCACATACAAATGCCCGTTGGCATCTACACCCATCTTATCAATAAACACAACGCGCTCCTCACCTGTTTTTTGCGTACGTCCGTGATATACACAATACATCTGCTTGCCATCTTTCGACCAGGTGATGCTATTATGTCCTGTTCCGGTGACGATTCCGCCCTTCTCGACATTCTTCTCCAATACCGGATTATCGGCCGACTTGACAAACGGGCCTAACGGACTCTTGGAAGTAGCATAGCCTACGGCATAATATTGCCCTCCGAAGAAATTAGCCGAATACATCAGGTAATACGTATCGCCCTTCTTGAACGCATACGGGCCTTCCGACCAGCGCCGGTTCACTTCGCCCGAGGTCACCGAACGGCTCTCCCACTCCGCCTGCTTGTCGTCCAGCTTTACAGGCGGGCGAAGAATCAAGACCGGCTCTCCGATGATGCCGCTCAAATCCGGCTTCACCTCAACACCATAGATCCAGCTCTCCTCAATCTCCTTGAACTTGCCAGCCTTACGCGCCTCATCCGCAATCTCGCTCTCTACCGGATGCTTATAGCAACACCGGGAATAATACAGATAGGTACGTCCGTCCTCGTCCGTCAGCAAATTACCGTCTATGGCCGGATATCCCGGATCAAACAACGGTTTATCAGACAATTCCTTGAAAGGCCCGGTAGGCTTGTCGGAAACCGCCACGCCAATCCGGAAATTCTCCAATTCGTTAGTCGGATTCACATTCCAATCCGCACTATACAACATATAATACTTACCTCCACGCTCATACACCTCCGGAGCCCAGAAGTTCGCCACGCCCCAAGAGCCCGGAATATTTCCTTGAAATACCTGCCCTTCGGATTTCCAATTCACCAGATCCGATGAGGAATAAGCGCAAAACCCATCCTTCGCGCCGCCTCCGGTGCCATACATATAATACATACTATCCGAGGCCAACAAAATATAGGGATCACCAAACTGAACCGGTAAAGGGTTCGTGTACGTCAACGCCCCCTCCTCCGAAACACGCTTCTTTTCCGGATTGTTCGCGCAGGAAAAGGACAACAGGCCTGTCACTACCAGGCCCAACCAAACAGATGTCTTCATGTAATTCATTGCATTAACCATTTTATCCGGCAAAGGTAAACATTTTAGAAAATAATCTGCAGAGAGCGACCTTTTTATTTGCCAAAACAGAGTCACCCAGCGAGTGGGTTTAACCCAAATCGGTCATTAGACCGCTCAACGGTTCTTTTTTTTCTGAAAGAAAGCTCTTCGGGTATTTTGCCCCCTTCTGCCAGCACCTTGCTTCCCGGCTTGCCTCGACGTAGCCCGCTACGCCTTCTGCAAGCCGAAAAGCAATCCGCAAGACATAAGGGGGCAATCTACCCAAAGTCTAATGACCGATTTGGGTTTAACGGGAAAAGCCAGCACGGCCCCCGCGAACCGAGAATATACAAAAGCCGATTCGCCAATGGATTAAGACAAAGAAACAACACGCTCCTTGACAAGATTGAGGAAGGAAAAGGTTGGAAATACCGACAAGTTTATCTACCTTTGTAAAAGAATAAATCAGGACAAAATGAGAACCCGTGAAGAATATCTGACTATTTTGCATAATCATGCTGACGAATTGAAGCAACGTTTCGGCATACATTCGTTACGTATATTCGGCTCTGTAGCAAGAGGCGAACATCAAGCTGGAAGCGATGTAGATGTATGTGTAGAGATGGAACCGAATCTTTATCGTCTAATCTCATTGAAACAATGGTTGGAGGCATTGCTCGAATGTCCGGTAGATGTTGTACGGGTCAATCGGAATATGAATCCGTTCTTAAAAAACGAAATAGAAAAAGATGGAATCTATGTTATTTCCTAAACAAGATAAGATACTTGAAACACTGCGACAAATAAAAGAAGCTATTCTTTTGCTACAAGAATGGAATCGTGAAGTATCAGATGCCGATGACTACTTGCTGTCAGCAAATGGCATGAAGAATTTGGCTGCAAGCTGTATGCTTATTGAATCTATCGGTGAAGGATTCAAAAAGATAGACAAAGATTCGAACTCTCAATTACTCTCTTTATGGCCATCCATTCCTTGGAAAGCTGTAATGGGT
>DWYO01000068.1 GCA_019118725.1 Candidatus Parabacteroides intestinavium
GCCGAAGGGCGCAACGACTTCTTCACCAATCCCGTGCTGAAAGCCATCGGCGAGAAATACGGCAAGTCCGTGGCACAGACCGCCCTGCGCTTCCTCATCCAGCGAGACGTGGTAGTCATCCCGAAGTCCACACACAAGGAGCGCATGGAGCAGAACCTCGATGTATTCGACTTCTCCCTTTCCGCCGAAGACATGGAGACCATCGGCAAGCTGGACAAGGGCGAAAGCCTGTTCTTCTCACACTATGCTCCCGAGACGGTAAAGTGGCTGACGAGCTTCGGAAAGTAAGGTAACCCAATTTTCGCAAGATCAAGTTAGTTGACAAGCAACAAGTCAACGAGAAAGCAGGGAGTTTTCCTTGTGGACTTGTTCACTGAATTCTTGTCAACTAACAAGTTGAGCGCATATAAAACTTGAAAAATAGGATATTCTTCTTGTAAGATTGTCCAGTTACAATTTATTTACTGCCTATATTCCTGTATTCAGAAGGGGAAACACCGCAGCATTTCTTGAAATAACGTCCGAAAACAGATTGGTCAGGGAAATGCAGCTTGTAGGCAATTTCCTTGATGCTGAGTTTCGTGAGCCGCAGACTATGCTGGGCTTGCAATATAGTAAAGGTTTCTATCCATTGGATAGCCGTGCGTCCCGATTGAGCTTTAATGATGGATGACAGATAGTTGGGAGAGAGGTGTTGCTCTTTGGCATAAAAGGTGACGGAACGCTCCTTGACACAATTACGGAAGGCAGACATGAGGAAGTGGTTGAATACCCGCTCTTCCCGGCTTTGAGGAAGTTCTTCTACCGGTGCGCAGTTGAAATAGATTTCCAATACTTCCAGGCAGAAGGCTTGCAACAGATTTTGTACCAATAAGTGAAGCAGGCGAATAGAGGACGGCTGGTTACTCTGTTTGGCTAATGCCGTGCGCCTGTTTAACATCTCGACGTCCTCTTCTACTCGTAGATATTGCATTTTATCCAAAAGCACACAAGGGTGAGAGCGGATGGCAAAACGCTCTGCCGCAGGTATATTTGACAAGGCAGGCTGGATAGCATCCAGTTCGCCTTCCATAAGATAGCCTTCGATGTCATCGCTATGGCGCACGATATGTATAAAGGTATAAGGTGTATAGAGGCATAACATACCTGCCTCGATATGGAAGCTGCGGTTGTTCAGCAGGATATCCGCTTCTCCTTTCCGACACAAGAAGAAACCATATTTGTTTTGCGATACCGTCGCGTGGTTAGCCAAAAGTTGTCGGATGTCCAGCATCTGATAAGAATCTTGTACCATGTTTCCATCTGATTTGCATTTCTGCAAAATTAACCAATAAATCCATACGAGGTATTATCTTAAGCCATTTATTGGATATGTGATAGTTGAAATTGCACAATTCCCCCCGTAAATTGCACTTTCCGACAGGAAGAAACCGGGCTACCTTTGCTTTAGAAACAATAAGAAAAAAAGAAGCATCATGAAACAATTATTTGTGTTACTACTTTTGTTAGGAAGTTTATCCGATGCCTGGGGGCAAACGAAAACATACACCCTAAAGGAGTGTGTAGAAATGGGCATTCGTAATAATCTTTCGTTGCGTAACAGCCGTGTGTCTGTGCAGAAAAGTAAAACAGCATGGACGCAGAGCCGTGCCCGGCTGCTTCCCGTATTGTCTGCCGATTTCCAAATGGTAGATTACCTGATGAAGCCTGCCAATGTGACCACCGGTGCTTTGTTGGGCAGTGATTTCCCCGATGACCCTACGTGGCAGAAGATACAGAGTATGCAGTATGCCATGACTTCGGGCATTCAGTTGGGCGTGCCTCTCTATAACCAGACGATACTTTCGGCAACAAAGGTAGCACGTACCCTGCAAGAAATCAGCAGCCTGTCTTACGAGAAGGCGGTGGAAGACCTGACTCTGCAAATAGGCCATGTCTATTATCTGGCACAAGCCTCTTTGGAGCAACAAAATCTATTGGCGGAGAATATCCGGCGGATGGAAGAGTTATGTACCATTACCGAGGAATTGTATAATGGCGGCGTGGTATTGGAAGTGGACCTGACCCGTGTGCAAATCAACTTGAAAAGCCTTGTGGCGCAGCACGACCAATACGTTACCCTGTATGAGCAACAATTGAACCTGCTCCGTTTCCTGCTCGACCTTCCTCCTGAAACACCTATGGCTGTCATGCCGATGCCTGCCGACGTTTCTCTCTTGCCTATGGAGGGCGTTAGCGAATCTTTGCCTGAACTGAGGTTGCTCTCCTCCAAGCAGGACTTGATAGACAAGCAAATCAAGGCGGTGCGTGCCGGATATATACCGACCATTTCGTTGAGCGGCCGATTGGGCGCGGTGGGATATCAGGAGAAGTTCCGCCACTTCTTCCATACGTCCGGTGAAACCCATAACTGGTTCGGCAATACCTATCTTGCCCTTTCTGTACAGATTCCGCTATTCGATGGCAACGATAAGCGATTGAAGGTGCGTCAGTACCGGTATGATAAGTTGCAAGCTGAAACGGCGTTCGATATGCAACGCAAGCAATTGGATAAGGAGTATGCCGATGCCACGCGCCAACTCCGGCATAACCTGGAAGTGTTCCGCACACAAAAAGACAGCTATCATCAGGCGGAAGACGTGTATGAAGTAACTGCCATGAAGCACTTGCCGATACGCTACTTTGCCACCTGGCTCTTCCTGATGGTGGCGGTGCGCAATGTGGTGGCTCCTGCCATCGGCACTTCCGTTTATGCCAACTGGTTGCAGGAGAGGCAGCAGCATTACATCACCCGTTTTGCGCAGGATGTCCGTCTGGACAATCCGCAGTCTTCTGCTCCGTTTGTCCAAGCGGCTTACCTCGGACAGCGGCAAGGAAAAGACAGTTTCGAGGCTTCCCGCTGGGCTTCTACCCTGATAAAAGGGCAGGTCTCCTTGCAAGCCACTTTGGTAGCGATGAAAGACATCACCGGCTCTACTATCTGGATTTGCACGGGCAGCGTATTATTAGTTCTATGTGTCCCCTATTATAAACAAGAAAAAACGTAAAAACAGAAAGCAATGGAATGTAAACAATCAGAAAAACAAGCGGTTCTTGCGGCTATCAAGGACAACAACCGCGATCTGTCTTTCGAGCAATTGACGGAAACGACCGGATTGGCGTTTATGGAATTGTCCACCGTCATCGGGCTGTTAATGAAAGAGAATCAGCTATTGGTGCGTTTTAACCATGCAAAGGACAGGAGCCATCCTTATAAGTCGAGTGGGGAAGCCTTGTATGCCCGGTTTAAAGACCTGTTGTTCCTATATCGGGGAAAAGAGCGCAAGGTCATGTTCTACGCTTCCGAACTGTGTGTCACACCCAAATACTTGACGGCTGTAGTGAAAGAGTTCAGTGGCCGGACTCCGATTCAATGGATAAACGAGACGGCTATCCGGGAAATTGAATACATGCTTCGCCATACCCAATCCAGCATCAAGGAAATTGCCATCGAACTGAATTTTCCTGATCTTTCTTGCTTTGGGAAATTTTTCAAGGCGCATAAAGGCATGTCCCCTAAATATTATCGAATAACATACATTAATTCACAATACGCAAACTTATGAATAATACTCAGATTGGAGAAAATGCAGGCACCGTCTGGCGTGTGTTGCACGATCGCAAACATTCGTGGGAAGAACTGGTAAAAATCACGGCATTGCATCCGCTGGAATTGGCGGCAGCCATTGGCTGGCTGGCAAGGGAAGGCAAAATACGTTTCTCACCGGAACGGGGTATCATTTACTTTGAGGTGTATCATGAATGTTATTATTGAATCAACTTTCGCAAACTCAAGTAAGTTGACAAGGTCTCCGCGAACAAGACTGGGAGTGTGCCAAAATGGGTAAGATGCAAGACGCTGAGGGGTAAGGGAAAGGGGTTGTGTCAAAATGAATGTTTTGATGCAACCCCATTAAGGTGTGTCAGAATTAGCAAAATGCAAGGCATTGAGGATGAGGGCGACAGGAGTTTACTGGAGTAAATGACTTAGCCCGAATTCCGAAAATAACGCAGCAGTTTGCAATTATGACACAC
>DWYO01000069.1 GCA_019118725.1 Candidatus Parabacteroides intestinavium
AATGGGCGTTTCGATTACGCCGTGATCCGTAGTAATCAAGCCCGCCCTTGCGTTTGTCTTTGTGTCGTTATGTAATAATTCGAATTTCATAGGGTTGCAAAGATACGAATTAATATGGAAACGTCAAGCCCTTTAGAAGCCGAAGTCGGTTACTTCGATTTCTTTGACCTCTTCTTGCTTGGGCTTTTCTACGTGCTTATGTGTTTCATTAGACTTAATGATAATGGCCCGCATCGGGCGTACCGGGCAAATGGATTCGCATCCGCCGCACCCCACACATAAATCCGGATTTACTTCCGGGATTGTCAGAGTTCCCTTGTATGGAACCATTTTTACAGCTTGGGTCGGGCAATGTTCTGAACAGGCTCCGCAATCGGTGTTTTCCGTATGCACAATACAACGGTTGATGAAGAAATGCGCTACCCCAATTTGGGTCGTGGTTTTTTCTTCTACGCTGATGGGCTTTAAGGCATGAGTCGGACACACATCGGCACAGACCGTACATTCGTAATTGCAATAACTATTGTCGTACGACATGTGCGGCTTTAATAAATAATCCAAGCCATATTCCAATCCGGCAGGTCGTAGGACCTGGCTCGGGCATTGCGTTACACATAAGTGACATCCTGTACACATATCTTTGAACCGTTCCAGACTTAAAGATCCCGGAGGTGTTACCGGAGGCCATTTTTTTCTGCGTTTCCGCATCCGTTTCCCTTCAGCTAAAACCGGAACAATCGGTAGTGAGGCTATAACTGTGGCTCCGGTGGCCAAAAACGTGCGTCGGCTTTTGCTTTTGTCTTCTTCGGCCAGTTGAGCTGGATTTTCTTTTTGGAAAGAGACGGATGTCGGATTGAATTTGTATTGCAGGCTTCCGTTACTACAGGCGGAAAGGCAATTGAAACAATCCACACAACGGGACGTGTCTATCCGCATGTGTTTACTATCGATAGCTTCAGCTTTGCAATTTCGCTCACATAATCCGCAATGAATACAGCTTTCCTGATTGATCGATATCCGAAACAAGGAATACCGGGAAGCTATACTTAATAAGGCCCCGACCGGACAAAGGCTGTTACAGAAAATCCGACCTCGCCAAACGGTTAATCCAATGAACAGAACAAAAGCGGTTAATCCGCTGATTAGTCCGGCCGTTGTTACTGTACTGATAGTTACTTGGTATAACGAATAGTTGTCCATACTCATCAGCACTTCTGCTATACCATTGTTGGTCCACATAATGATGGGGCGGAACAGGTTGGTAGCGATTCGTCCGAAGTTGCTGTACGGATCCAATAGGAGAGCCAGATTCAGCATTCCTGCGAGAGCGCTGATTAGCGTTAATGCCAATATGACGTAACGCAACAGATTCATCGGACGATGGTATTTAAACCGGCGTGTCCCTTTGCTTTTCTTCTTCCCGATACAGTAAATTCTATTGATGATGTCTTGCAAGACTCCTGCCGGACAAATGGTGGAACAATACAGCCGACCGATTACAAAAGCGATGAGCAATTGGGCTATCAATAGTAGCCACATCGAACTGAGAAATGCCGGAAAGATTTGCAGGTGTAGTAAAACATGCACTCGGTCTGGAAGAATGCCGGTGAAATCTACAAAGAAAACCAATATCGGTATAAAGAAAAGGAGAGCGAGCAAAACCCGCACTCCTTTTAACAGGCTTAATCTTTTCATCTTTTATCAAAGTTTGATACGTTTGATATTCAATTTCTTCAAATCAGTTGTTCCCAAATGGTTCTCTTCGCCACGTCCGATATGGGAAGCCGCAGCAAGATCCAGCTTCTTAACTTGGTTGAACAGAGAGAGGGCAGCTGTATCGACAGCAACAATATTGGGCGATACAATCAACGATTTCAATGTAGCCACGTCTGCTAAGGTCTTACCTTGGGGGCCGTTCTGGAACATGATGCGATAAGCGTCTACAATGTTTAATACCGGTTTCTTTTCCCAAGTACAAATGTCAGCAATGCATTGTTGCAAATCATTTTGATGGAAATAGCGACGATCCCAAACAATACCCATGTAGTTCTTCATGGCGCAAGTCAGTTTGGCTCCCCCATGATTTTTTAATACCGGGACGTTAATCCATACATCGGCTTCGACCAAGGCTTCATGAATCTTGGCATTTTTCAGTTTTTTGCCGTTAGGAACGGATACCTCTTTATAATATTTCTCGTCATTCGCTGGCATTACGATAGCGCCTGCCTCTTTGGCTGCTTTTTCTATTCCGCTTGTCGCATAACATTTTTGCCAGTTATCACATGTGTGATCAAATACGGTAACTTTCTCAGCTCCGGCTGAAAAACATTTTTGGACCAAGGCTTTTACCAATTTGGGATTGGTATTTCCGGCCATTTCCGGTGCTCGGTCCCATCCGATGTTAGGTTTGATTACGACTTTCTGTCCTTTTTTTATGTATTTATCAATTCCCCCTAAAGCTTCTAAAGCTTTGTCTAACATGACATCAGGTTCTCCGCCCATAACTGCTACCATATCAGGAATAGCTTCAACAGTAACAGTATTGTTTGTTAATGCGGCATGCAGACCTTCGAAGTTCAGGGTTAGAGCAGCTCCCGCCAAAGCACTTGTTTTTAGAAAATCACGACGTTTCATGTTATGTATATTTTAGGTGTTTGTTCTTTGCAAATATAAACAAATGTCATTTAATTACGAAATCCCCACGGCATTGATGAACAGATTTACCGCAAAAGTCAAAGCTATGGTGGCATACAATATTTTTATATTGATTTTTTTGAACATATAATAAATGACAGTTATTGTCATGGCCAGGGTGAATGCGAGCAGCAAACAGGTGCGTACTGTAATGGGTAGAACAGGAATTACTGCCCAAGGAGTAGGCAATAGAATCACAATCAAGCCTATTAATACACCGATTGCCATGAATAGGGCGAAAATGCGTGTACACCAATGTCGGTATTCTGTAATATGTAAGGCGTATTGTGCCAGGAATATCGTGATGAACGGATAAACAGGCAATAAATAACTGGCTCGTTTGACCGG
>DWYO01000070.1 GCA_019118725.1 Candidatus Parabacteroides intestinavium
AAGTGTTCTTTGAAAAGGTGAATGTGTTGGAAACATGGAATGGTATCGTTATCTTTGCGCTTGCTAAACTTCAAAACAATAGTAACTATGACAAAAATAACGGTACTCTCTACAGACATTAACGTCGTAACAATCCACCATGAGGATTATATCTGCCTGACGGATATGCTAAAAGCCAAAGACGGCGATTTCTTTATCTCTGATTGGCTGAGAAATCGAAATACATTGGAGTATTTGGGAATCTGGGAAAAGCTTTACAATCCCCATTTTAATTATGGCGAATTCGCCATAATTAGGAACCAATCCGGATTGAATAGTTTTAAAATCAGCGTAAAAGAATATGTTGCACGCACACAGGCCATCGGGTTGCAGGCAAAAGTCGGTAGGTATGGCGGTACGTATGCCCATAAGGACATCGCGTTCGAATTTGGTATGTGGATTAGCGCGGAGTTCAAAATCTATTTGGTGCGTGAATTTCAGCGCCTAAAGGAGCAGGAACAAGCGCAATTGGGCTGGTCGGCGAAGCGGGAACTGTCGAAGATTAATTATCACATTCATACGGATGCTGTCCAAAAACACTTGCTACCTCTGGAAGTAACACCGCAACAAGCAGCACGTATTTATGCCAGCGAGGCAGATGTGCTAAATGTCGCCATGTTCGGCATGACGGCGCAAGAATGGCGTGAAGCGAATCCGGAGTTGAAAGGCAATATCCGGGACTACGCAACTATCAATGAGTTGATTTGTTTATCGAATATGGAGAACCTGAACGCTCTGTTCATCCATGAAAGCATTCCGCAAAAAGAACGGCTTATCCGACTGAACCAAATAGCCATTCAACAGATGCAGATCTTGGAAGACATGGGTAACCGCCAATTGCTGAAGTAACTCTCCGACACATCCCTCTTTTCAAAGTCCTTCCGCATTCCCCCCTTCGGGTTTCACCATGAGAATAATTAACCGAAGTCCGGAAGCAGGGAAAAGGAAGTGTTCTTTGAAAAGGTGAATGTGTTGGAATTACGGGAAAGAATGGCTACATTTGCAGTATTAAACCAAATAAACAAACAAGACTATGAAATTTCCATGGAAAGAGACCCCGATACTGTACGGGGAAGACGCCATCCGTTTCGAAAAGGAAATGGAGCGCGTAGACAACATGAGTAAAGAGGAGCGTCGGGCGAATGCAGAGGCATTGCGTAAACGATGTGAAGCAATTCGTCAGAAGTGGAATATGGAATCAATCAAATTCAATTGAGATGATGAAGATTATTGCACTGACCTCCGACTATGAAATGAAACCATTCGACTGCGGAGATGCCGTGTTGAATGGTTTCTTGCGTGATGAAGCCAAGTTGTTTCGTTTCCTGACGGTCGATGCCTACCTGAGTGCCGTCCCCTTCTATGAGCAAAATGGCTTTAAGCGGTTGGCGCCGACGCAGGAACAGGGTAATACCCAGGCGATGTATTTCGACATCAAGTCGGTAGTGGAACCGTAATCCCTGACACATTCTCCTGTTTAAAGAATCTTCCGCATTCCCCGTTTTTGGGTTTCACCATGTACAACCCTTTAAACTCGAAAACACATGCGGAAGATTTTTACACTGCTACTACTTATTTTATTATTTCCTATTACGACACTGGCTGAGAATCAAACCGTCTATGTAGGCAGCGTGGAACTCACGGGTAGCACAGACAGCCCCGCTTACGCCATGACGGACAAGAGCGGCAATGTCACAACAGCGGGCGCAACTGCTGACAACTACAACATCAAGTGGGACGGTAGCATCCTAACCTTACGTAATGCCACCATCAAGACTTCTAATAACCACACTAATGTTGGAGGTGCCGCTATTGGCGTGGCCAATAACAGTGGGGATGCGGCGTTGACCATCCAATTAGAGGGACAAAACACATTATCAGAGACCTCCACAGGGATTTATGTCTATTCTTCTGGCGGCACCGCCAGCCTGACCATCACGGGTAGCGGCATTCTGACTGCCAGCGGTTCTTCAAATGGAATCAGCGTTATAAGCACTAGCAACGCTGCCACCCTAGAGATCAAAACTGCCAAGGTAACTGCACTCTCTGAATTTGGCATTGGTGTTTCGGTGCAGGCCGACAATAGTTACAACGCCTCTCTGACCGTGGAGGGAGGCAGCCTGACTGCCAGTGGGGCCAGTGGGCGTAAAGGGATTCTATTTCCAGAAGGGAATCCTTCTCTGAACGTCAGCGGTAACACTATCGTGCGAGCCAGCGGCGGGATTGCTTCCGGTACCAACGAGGATGAGGCCGTCACCACTGATGGCGTAGGCATCATCTTTAACGGCAATGAAGGCACCGTCTACGGCAGTGTGGAATTACAGGAAGATTTGACCATCGGCGAGGGCGAGAGCCTGACTATCCCGAACGGGGCAAGCCTGACTATCCCAAATGGTACAACGCTGACCGTGAACGGCGGTACCCTCACCCAAAATGGCAACGTGACAGGTGATATAACTTACAAAGTCACCAAAGTCGAGCTAAACGAGACCAGCTTGACCCTTAAAGTGGGCGACGAAGAAACCCTTATCCCCACTATAACGCCGGACAATGCCACAAATCAGACCGTGACGTGGAGCAGCGACAATGAGCAAGTCGCCACAGTGGAGAACGGGAAAGTGACTGCTGTGGGTGCGGGCACGACCACCATCACTATTGAAACGAAAGACGGAGAATTTACCGCCACCTGTAGCGTGACGGTCAGCAAGGCGACGCCGACCTTTGATATGTGGACAGTAACGGATAAGACTTATGACGGTAATCCAATAACTATAACACCCCCAACACTAAACGGTAGTACTATTACAGAAGGCATTACCCTAAGCTACAAAGGCAAAGAGGAAGGCGACGAAGCATATACAAAGAATGCTCCTACCAATGCGGGCAATTATACGGTGAAAGCCTATTATGCAGGTGATGATTCTTATAATAGTGCAACGACAACAGCAGAATTTAGTATCATACCTGCCCAAGCCTCTCTATCCTATTCTGCTACAACGATAGAAAAGCAAGTAGGAGATGAACCATTTGTTAATATGCTAACTAATAATGTAAATATGAAGGTAGCGTATTCCAGCACCAATCCGGATATGGCAACAGTTGATGATACGGGAAAAGTTACCCTGATTGCAGCGGGAACTACAACGATTACGGCAACGGATGCAGATACAAACTATGACGCGGAAGCAGCCAGTTATGTATTGACTGTAAACAAAAAGGAAATTGAAGAACCAGAGCCCCCAGTTATTCCTGATTATCCCGATTACTACAATATCTACGTGGATGAATGCGAAGGCGTAACTGTAGAGACCAGTACCAACGTAGTACGCGAAGGAAACAGCATGAGCTTCACCGTTGATGTAGAAGAGGGATATACTGGTGAGAACATGACCGTGAAAGTCAAACGCAGCCTGTTCGGCTATTCAGAGATTATCAAACCGAATGAGAAAGGAATCTACGAGGTCAAGAACATCTACACCGAAATCTACATCACAGTGGATGGTGTAGAGGAAGTCGAAGAGCCTACCGGCATCGGGGATGTAGAAAGCACCAAGGTCTATGCAAAGGATGGTAGCATCTATGTACAGACGCCGCAACTCGAAACCGTAACGATTATCTCGATAAGCGGAGAGGTAAGGAAGCAAGAAGAGCTGATAGGACTACAACGCTACGACCTGCCGCAAGGTATATATATTATATATATCGGTGAAGAAGGGATAAAAGTGAGAAATTAATAGATAGGAAAATGCAGAGAGCGTGTCTCTATATCTCTTCGACACGCTCTCTTTTTGCAAGAAGAAAAAAATTACAAATTGTCAGCAAAAAACTTGTTTATTCCGAATCATTCCCTATCTTTGCCAACATAATGTTAGACTTAAATGCATACAACAATGAAAACAGAAGCTATCTTATCAGCATTGGAAGCAAAGCACCCTGGAGAAAAAGAGTATTTGCAGGCAGTTAAAGAGGTTCTCTTATCTATCGAAGATGTATATAACGAACATCCGGAATTTGAGAAAGCCAAAATCATAGAACGTCTGGTAGAACCGGATCGGATTTTTACCTTCCGTGTTCCTTGGGTAGACGACAAAGGTGAGGTACAAGTCAATTTAGGTTACCGCGTTCAGTTCAATAATGCCATCGGTCCGTATAAGGGCGGCTTGCGGTTCCATCCTTCCGTTAATCTTTCGATCCTCAAATTCTTAGGATTTGAACAGACATTCAAAAACGCACTGACCACATTGCCTATGGGAGGCGCCAAAGGCGGCTCCGACTTTGCTCCACGCGGAAAGAGTGATGCGGAAATCATGCGTTTCTGCCAGTCTTTCATGTTGGAATTATGGCGTAACTTAGGCCCGGACACGGATGTCCCTGCCGGAGACATCGGTGTAGGAGGTCGCGAAATAGGCTATCTGTTCGGCATGTACAAGAAACTGACACGCGAACATACCGGAACCTTTACGGGCAAGGGCATGGAGTTCGGCGGTTCTATCCTTCGTCCTGAAGCAACCGGATTCGGGGCGCTGTATTTTGTCAATCAAATGTTAAACGAACACGGACTTGACATCCAAGGAAAGACCGTAGCTATCTCTGGTTTTGGGAATGTAGCTTGGGGAGCAGCCACGAAAGCAACAGAACTCGGAGCGAAAGTGGTTACCATCTCCGGACCGGACGGGTATATATATGATCCGGAAGGTATATCTGGGGAAAAGATTGACTATATGTTGGAACTTCGTGCTTCAGGCAATGATATTGTAGAACCTTACGTAGAAGTATTCTCTAATGCCACATTCTATGCCGGCCGCAAACCTTGGGAACAGAAAGTAGATATCGCTCTGCCTTGTGCCACACAAAACGAACTGGATGCAGAAGATGCTAAAAAGCTGATTGACAACAAGACGTTGTGTGTAGCAGAAGTTTCCAATATGGGCTGTACGGCAGAAGCTGTTGATCTGTTTATTGAACATCATCAGTTATTTGCTCCGGGAAAAGCTGTCAATGCCGGCGGTGTCGCTACTTCCGGTCTGGAAATGACACAGAATGCCATGCACATTTCCTGGTCTGCAGAAGAGGTAGACAGCAGACTGCATCAAATTATGAGCAACATTCACAACCAATGCGTCGCTCATGGCAGAGAAGGGGATTATGTGAACTATGTAAAAGGAGCAAATATCGCCGGATTTATGAAAGTTGCCCGTGCTATGATGGCTCAGGGAATTATTTGAAAAATAAAAATAATTTGACGGTGTATCAAATATAAAATTGCACGCAGATGCCCCAGGTTCAACAGATGGCCACAGATTATATATTATTGATGTACAAATGAATAAATCTGCGAAAATCTGTTGGATTTGGGGTATTTGCGTGCTAATGCTTCATTAGACACACTCCCCCCTAAGGAGCGTCTGAATGGGTAAGATCTTTCCCTAACCGTTCTTAATCCCTCTCTCATGCATTGCTACCTGCTGATGTTTTCAAAAGGGGAACAACAGCGGCAGTACAATAACCATTACGATTCCCATGATAACCTGTAACGGCAGACCTACCTTTATGTAATCCATGAATGTATATTGTCCGGCTTTCATCACCAAAGCATTCGGTGGAGTAGAAAAAGGAGAGGCGAAGCACATACTTGCAGCGACCGCTACAGCAAACAGGAAAGGTACAGGACTCACTCCAATCTGTGTGGCACTCTGCAAGGCGATCGGGGCCATGAGCACGGCAGTAACCGTGTTACTGATAAACATGGTCATAAGCGAAGTGGCAAAATAGATTCCGGCCATCATCAACATCGGCCCATAAGTTCCCAATCCGCCTGCTAAGGCATTCGCGATATAATCCGATACACCTGTCTTTTCAAGGGCGAGTGACATCGGCAGCATGGCGGCAAAAAGGACTATGGTTTCCCAATTGATGGTCTTGTAGGCGGCTTCGACATTGCGGAAACAGCCCGTCATGACCATCAACATGGCTGCGATCATCACCGCTGTGACGGGTGCCACCGGGATGAAGTCGAACACCATCATGGCTATCATAGCGACCATAATTATGGCGGCAACCGGTGCCATATAGTCTAATGTAACCTTTTGGGCTTCTTCAAGTGGCTGCCCCAAAACCACCCATTCGGTATCATCCTTACTTAGTCGGGCAATATCCGGCCATGCACCCTGTACCAGCAGCACATCCCCACTATGCATTACGGTATTCCCCAGATTATTCAGAATATACTCTTTTCTCCGTTTGATACCCAATACATTGACATTGAACTTATCCCTAAATCCGGCTTCCTTTACCCGCATATTTACGATCTTTGAGGAAGACATGAGCAGGATCTCCGCTATGCCTATATTGTAGAATGCGAGTTTTTTCTGAGAGGCCGATGCCAATTCCGCACTATGTTCATCCATCAGTTCAAGTCCAAAGTCTTCCGCAAAACGGTTTACCGAGGATATGTTTCCCGTAACATATAGCACATCCCCACTTTTGATGATTGTGTTTGCCGAAGCCTGCTTTTGTGTCACAGTCTTGAGAAACTTGTGTTGCTCCGTATCGATTCTCCGGATCTCCAAAACATTGAGATGGTACACATTACGGACATCCAGATCGACAATGGTTCTTCCCAGAGCCTTCGAATCCGAAGGAACACTCAACCGGTAAAGGTTACTGGAAAGTCTGTATTCCTTGGCCAATTGCGTCAAAGATTTACCTGTCCCGGCGTTCTGGTCGGATTTCTCTTTCCGAGAAAGGAACCACTTGGTAAGAGGAAGAAGCACCAATGTTCCCGTTATGATGCAGATAGCGCCTACAGGTGTAAAGGAAAAAAACGAAAGCGGTTCGTACCCGGCATGGAAAAGCGTATCGCTGATAATCAGGTTCGGCGGAGTACCTATCAGCGTCATCATTCCTCCCATACTGCTTGCAAAGGCGAGCGGCATCAACAACCGACTGGGATTGGTTCCCGCATTGTTTGCCAGGCTCACTACGATAGGAAGCATGAGAGCCACTGTACCCGTATTGCTGACAAACGCGCCTATTGAGGCGGTTACCAGCATGACCAACAGAAAAAGCTTCAGTTCGCTGTTGCCTGCCAGTTTGAGAATCCGTGAACTGATCATCTTAGCAAGTCCTGTCTGAAAAATTGCACCTCCGACAACAAACAGTCCGACCATCATGATTACGACATTATTTGAAAATCCGGACAATGCCTCTTCAGGAGTGAGAATGCCGCAAACCATCAGGGCGATAAGTGAGCATAATGCTATGATGTCAGAACGGAACCTGCCTGAAACGAATAGCGCAGATG
>DWYO01000071.1 GCA_019118725.1 Candidatus Parabacteroides intestinavium
CTGGAATAAATTCAAACAGCTTCTAAAAAGAACTTAAACCTAAAAGCTATGGCAAATATAAATATATTATTTCAGAAATAGGCTTCTTTTTTTATAAAAATGATTGTAATGCTACGATTCTTTCGTGAAAAATTCTTAATAGTTATTGTATGAAAAAATCATTACTATTGCGTACAGCAATGCAGGAAGCACCGCTTCTGGTGTTTTTCAAGGTGTATCGCAACCATACTATGTCAGTATCCCATTGCTCTACACTTTTCAGTTTCAGCCGGTAGGGATTGCATCCTCTATCTGTAATACCGTCAAATACAGCTGTCTGTCCCTGCCGCCCATCGATACCGGGAGCTACCATGATGCTTATTTCATCCACTAATCCTGCTTCAAGGAAACCGCCGCAGATATGTCCGCCTCCGACTACGGCAAGCTGCTTGATGCCGAATTGTTCTCCGAGTATGTCCATAGCCCGTGGCAAATCTATATGGTCTTGTCCTGTGGCAATCCATGAAATGCCCTGTTCCCGCAAGTGCTCCAGATATTCTTCCGTGACCTTTTCGCTTGTGATACAGAGCAGGGGATGTCCGTCTGCTTCACCGGAAGCCCAACGCAGCTTGCCGCAAGTATCTGTTATTATGGTATATTCATCTGAAAGTCTGGCGACATGTACGGATTCTTCCCTGATAGCATTCTCTCCAGAGGGTATTGTAATTTCCTCTTTCAAGGCAGAGCATTCCAGGGCAGCCGTTACCCGTCCTGAAAGTTTGGAGCAGAGACCAAACTTTTCTAATGCGATATAATATTCATCCGTACTGAGTTGCCCTACCATCGGGCAATCAATGCGACCGTCGACCGAAGTCATCATGTGAACAAAAATGTAAGGTTTCATATATTTTCTTTTTAGTTATCGGATGATGCAAAATTAAAACAGCACATCCATAAATGGTGTGCCATTATTTTTGATATTTGTATCAATTTTACGGATTTATTAGTGAGGAATTTCTGAGGCTTTTTTTATGCATCTGCATCTGTGCCCCATTTCTCCTGAGGCCAGCGTGCCGCCCTCTCCAATCACGTTTGGCATCTCGGGCATTGCTACTTTAAATGAAAGAGTCTTGATTTTTTAGAGTTCATTTGCGAAAGTAGCGAAAAGTGCGGAGCTTGTAATCAATTATTGTGTATCTTTGGCGTAATGTTTTCAAAAAACGGAATATTATGCCTTTAAATTTACAGAAGAATCTTCCGGCTATTGAGCTGTTGAAGAAAGAACATATATTTGTGATGGACTCTTTACGAGCCGCTACGCAAGATATTCGCCCGTTACGGGTAGTGGTTTTGAACCTGATGCCGCTCAAGGTGACGACAGAAACTGATTTGGTGCGTTTGCTAAGTAATACACCGTTGCAGGTGGAGATGGATTTGATGAAGATTAAAGGGCACACACCGAAGAACACGCCTATCGAGCACATGCGTGCTTTTTATAAGGACTTTGACCAGATGAAGGACGAGTATTATGATGGGATGATTGTTACAGGTGCTCCTGTAGAGCAAATGCCGTTTGAGGAGGTGACTTACTGGGAGGAGATTGTGGAAATATTTGATTGGGCCCGCACGCACGTTACTTCGACTTTGTATATTTGTTGGGCGGCTCAGGCCGGGTTATACCATTTTTACCATATACCTAAATATGATTTGCCGGCCAAAATGTTCGGCGTGTTCCGTCATACGATCCGTGAGCCGTTTGTTCCGATATTCCGCGGGTTTGACGATGAGTTTTATGTGCCGCATAGCCGGCATACCGAAGTCAGGAGGGAGGATATCTTGAAGGTTCCGGAGCTGACCTTACTTTCCGAAAGTGAAGAGTCGGGTGTTTATATGGTCATGGCACGTGGCGGGCGTGAATTTTTCATTACCGGTCATTCGGAATATTCTCCTTATACCTTGAATGATGAATACATTCGGGACCTGAATAAAGGATTGCCGATTACGGTACCGAAAAATTATTACCGGAATAATGATCCGGCTCAAGGGCCGGTGGTGCGTTGGCGCGGACATGCCAATTTGTTGTTTACCAATTGGCTGAACTATTATGTCTATCAGGCAACTCCGTTCCGGTGTGAGGATATTCAGCATTTAGGCGACTTATATGAGGGAAAAAATGGGTAAAGTACGGAAGATAGAATTGCTTTCACCTGCGAAAGATTTGAATTGCGGAATTGAAGCGGTCAATCATGGGGCGGATGCCGTGTATATCGGTGCGCCGAAGTTCGGGGCACGGGCTGCTGCGGGTAACAGCTTGGAGGATATCCGTACGCTTTGTGACTATGCGCATCAATTTGGTGTGCGTGTTTATGTGGCATTGAATACAATTTTGAAGGAAGATGAGTTGGAGGAGGCGCAGCGTTTGGTCTGGTCATTGTATGAAGCCGGAGCTGATGCGCTGATCGTGCAAGACATGGCATTGATGCAAATGGATTTGCCGCCAGTTCCGCTTCATGCCAGTACGCAGACCGATAATCGGACGGTTGAAAAGGTGCATTTTCTGGAGCAGGCCGGATTTACGCAGGTTGTTTTGGCCCGTGAGCTGTCTTTGGATGAGATTCGCCGGATAGCCTCGGAAACCGATGTGGCACTTGAAGTCTTTGTGCATGGTGCACTTTGTGTAAGTTTCAGCGGGCAGTGTTATTTGAGCGCTGCTTTGTCCGGACGTAGCGCCAACCGGGGGGAGTGTGCGCAGTATTGTCGGCTCCCTTATACGATGGTTGATGCTGACGGGAAGATAATCGCTGACAATAAGCATTTGTTGTCGCTCAAGGATATGAATCGTGCTGACGAGTTGGAAGCCTTGATGGATGCGGGAGTCTCTTCGTTTAAGATAGAGGGCCGGTTGAAAGATGTCTCGTATGTGAAGAATGTTACGGCTTATTATCGGAAAAAGTTGGATGAGATATTGAAGCGTCGGCCGGAATATGTGCGGGTATCGTCAGGGGTAAGTCGTTATACCTTTACTCCTCAGGTTGAGAAGAGCTTTAACCGGGGATTCACTTCCTTTTATTTGCATGGCAGGACTCCGGATGTGACTGCTTTCGATACGCCGAAGTCGTTGGGCGAATTTGTCGGAACAGTCAAGGAGATACGGGGGAATAGTTTTACGGTGGCCGGCCTTACGCCATTGAATAACGGAGACGGATTGGTATTCTTTAATGCCCGCGGTGAATTGGATGGATTTCGGGTAAACCGGGTAGTGGATAATCGGGTATATCCTCAGGAGATGCCTCGCTTATCTCCCAAGATGAAACTTTATCGGAATTATGACCAGCAATTTGAGAAATTGTTGTCTAAGCCTTCTGCCGTACGGAAGATAGGTGTCAGCATGACCTTTACAGATAATCCGGGCGGATTCTCGTTGGAAATGGAGGATGGGAGTGGGGCTCGCATTACAGTGGCGCGTCTTTTTGCTAAAGAACTGGCTGAAAAAGAACAGACGGATAATATCCGTGTACAATTGGCTAAGTTGGGAAATACGCTTTTTGAAGCAGAGAAGATTGAGGTGAATTTGACTGATAATTGGTTTGTACCCTCTTCCTTATTGGCAGATATGCGTAGAGAAGCGGTCAATTTGTTGCTTTCTGATAGGAGGATACGCTATCCGCGTGAGCTTTCCCGGAAGCCTGATAGTGTAGCGAAGCCTTTGTTTCCTCAGCAACAATTGACCTATTTGGGGAATGTGGCCAATACGCGGGCGTGTTCGTTTTATCAGGAGCATGGTGTGAAAATAATTGATCCGGCTTTTGAATTGAAGGCTCCGGATCATGTGCCGCTGATGTTCTCCAAACATTGTTTGCGTTATAGTATGGGGTGGTGTCCTACCTATCAAAAGAAAAAATCCCCTTTTCGTGAACCCTATTATCTTTTGTATAAGGAAGTACGTTTGCGATTGATGTTTGATTGCAAACATTGCCAGATGCTGGTGCTGAAAGAGGTTAATGAATAGGAAATAAGGTGTGCCGCCAGGGCGACACACCTTTCCGTAGATCTATGCACTTGTTGCTTGGAAAATCCATATCTGAAAAATGTATAGCAAGTTATTAAATAGGCAGAAAAATAAGCACAGATAACCACGACATCACGTCGGAATAGCAACAGGTGCCGAGAGATTTAACCTTCTTGTGTTGTGTTTTTATTACCGAGGAACCGGGCAAGGCCCATGGTTACGGCAAGAACCGCCAAAATGCCCATGATAATACTTTTGGTGGTCGAAGAGTCGAAATCTGTAGTCCCGACTAATACTAATACGATGCAAGAAAGCATTAATACAGCTTCCGCTAAGTTTTTATTGATTCTCATAATACTTTAAAGTTAGTTTGTTTTTGTAATTGAGTGAGCCTATAAAAATTAATTGTATCTCAAATTTGCGTACCTCACGTCTAAAAGAGCGGGAGCATAAAATGAGGTACAATTAATTTCTATAAGGAGCTGAATGGTTATTTGTTTTCAACGGCTTTAGCCTCCTCTTCCGGTGCAGAACTGAGGACTTTCATGATGCCGTATATTCCATATCCTAAGCAGACAAAAACCAATACAAGTTTTACATAGTCATTGGGGATGATTGTACTGCATGCCAATACGCAACTAACTAAAATGAGAATAATAGAAAGATATAAATTG
>DWYO01000072.1 GCA_019118725.1 Candidatus Parabacteroides intestinavium
GCATGTTCCATCGCCTCCTTTTGTCCGTCTTGCGCTATCGCTACGTTTTGCTTGTCGTTCTGACTGCTGAACGGGCCATAGATAGCCCAGTCGTGGGGAACCGTTACCGTTTGCCACCGGCTGTCATCGAATGTCGGACTGACGGATTCAGGGAGGTCTTCACGGGTGAATTTCCATCCTTTTTCCAAAAGGATTTCACTTCGTACTTGCGCGGAAAGACTTGAACCGAGCGCAAGCATACCCAATAGGGATAATAGTAGAGGCGTTTTCTTCATATTACATTTTCTATTAATGGAGTTTTGTCTACTTGACAAAGATAACGTATCTTTGCAAAATTTCAAGCAAGTTCTTCCTTTTTTTGCATGAAAACAGCTTCTAAAAGGACTAAAATTTAAAAATATATGGTATTGCAACTGGCATTTGTTTTGTTGGCTATCGTGATAGGAGCACGCATAGGCGGTATTGGTTTAGGGGTATTGGGCGGATTGGGATTGGCCATCCTGACCTTTTTTTTCGGATTGGAACCTACGGCTCCCCCTATTGATGTGATGTTGATGATTGTTGCGGTCATAGCCGCTGCGAGTTGTATGCAAGCCGCAGGCGGACTGGACTTGATGGTGAAATGGGCAGAAAAGCTCCTTCGCAAGAACCCGCAACGAATCACCTGGCTCAGTCCTTTGGTGACCTACTTTTTTACCTTTGTGGCGGGTACGGGGCATGTGGCCTATTCGGTGCTTCCCGTAATAGCCGAAGTGGCGCAAGACACCAAGATCCGCCCGGAACGTCCGATGGCGATAGCGGTTATCGCTTCCCAGCAGGCCATAACAGCCAGTCCTATATCTGCGGCTACGGTCGCCCTATTGAGTATGCTTTCAGGATATGGCATTACGTTGATAGATATATTAATGGTGTCGGTGCCTTGCACTTTGATCGGGGTACTGGCAGGCGCGTTCTATTCGCTCCGGGTAGGAAAAGAATTGGAGGATGACCCCGAATACCGGCGCCGGGTAGCATCTGGCGAACTGGGGAACGAGCATTACCGGACGAATGAGGTAGCTAATCCCAAGAAAGCGGCCTTGGCGGTATCGCTTTTCCTGATGGCTACGTTGGGCATCGTATTGTTTGGCTCGATGGAGTCTATACGCCCGGTCTTTGAGACCCCGGACGGGAATGTAGCCATGCAGATGTCGCATATCATTGAGGTGCTGATGCTTACGGCAGCCGCCCTGATTCTGATCTGTACGAAGACCGATGGGATACGTGCGGCACAAGGATCGGTGTTTTCGGCCGGAATGCAAGCGGTAGTGGCTATCTTCGGGATTGCGTGGATGGGCGATACTTTCATAGCCGGTAATATGGAGGCATTGAAGGGGAGCATTGTGGATATAGTCACCCAGATGCCCTGGCTGTTCGGATTGGCTCTTTTCGTGATGTCTATCCTTTTGTTCAGTCAGGCGGCTACTATCCGTTCTCTGTTGCCATTAGGTATTGCCTTGGGGATATCGCCTTATATGCTGATAGCCCTCTTCCCGGCGGTAAACGGCTATTTTTTCATTCCGAATTATCCTACGGTCGTAGCGGCCATCAATTTTGACCGTACCGGAACAACCCGCATCGGGAAGTATATCTTGAACCATTCTTTCATGATGCCGGGGTTGATAGCTACATTGGTGTCGGTTGCACTCGGATTGCTTGTCTGCAATTTTATGAGTTTGTAAGGTTTAAAACTCAGAAATATGAGAGGAGGAATATTAGCTTTACTGGGGATGATAGGACTATCCTTGTCTTTGTCAGCCCAGATTAATACGAAGGTATATCAATCCGAGCATCGGATTGACACATTGAAGGAGGGTGAGTTATCGTTCGAGTTGGATAATATCAGTTTCTTCAAAGATAATGAATATGCAGGAGGCATACAGAAAGGCTATTCCCTGCCCGGATTCTGGATTCAGCCTAAATTGGTCTATCATCCGTTGAAACGGATTAAATTGGAGCTGGGTGCCCATCTGCTCCGGTACTGGGGAGCCAGTAAATATCCTTGTTATGCGTATCATGACATTCCGGAATGGGGAGGAGAACAATATCAACATGGTTTTCACGCATTGCCTTGGTTTCGAGCACAAGTGGATTTATCCGAACGGTTCAGTATCGTGCTGGGGGATATTTACGGAGGGGCAAATCACAGGCTGATAGAGCCTTTATATAATCAAGAACTGAACCTGACCTCTGATCCGGAGGCGGGTCTGCAGATTCTTTATGACGCTCCGTTCATGAATTTGGATGTGTGGGTTAACTGGCAGAGTTTTATCTTCCGTGAAGATACCCATCAAGAGGCGTTTTTGGTCGGATTGTCTTCCCGATTCAAGTTGAACCCGGAAGCCAAGGCTTTTCATTTTTACGTACCTATACAAGCTACGGTACAACACCGCGGGGGAGAAATTGATACGATTTATACCCATTCTGTACAGACGCTGATGAATGCTTCTGTGGGAGTAGGGGGCGTGTGGAACGTAGCCCACCGGGTAGTGAACCGGATAGGGGCGGAGGCGGACTTGGCTCTTTCGTATCAACAGGCCGGTGAGCTATGGCCTTTCGATTCGGGTACAGGCCTGTATTTCCGGGCATACGCCGACCTGAAAGATTTCCGGGTTAAAGCAGGGTATTGGCGATGCAAGGATTTCGTATCGTTGCTGGGAAGTCCTTTTTACGGGGCGCTTTCTTTTAAGGACGAAGAGACCTTGTTCCACTCTCCGCAGATGGCTACTTTAGGACTGGAATATGCACGTTCGTTGGGACATGGATTTTCAATAGGGGCGGATGTGGATATATATTGTCATTTGAAGGGAAATAAGACTACGGCAGAGGGGGAGTATCTCCCCACATCATCTGCTACCAGCTTCTCTGCCGGAGTCTATTTGCGCATCAATCCGAGCTTCTTGTTATGGAAAAAGAAGTAGTTTAGCGCGTAAGGGTAATATTCCGGAACTCGATAGGTCCGCCTTCGCTTTGTAAGGCGATATTGCCCTTCTTTACCAAGCTGGTTCCGATATTCTGGAGTACGCCATTGATGTAAACGGTGATAACCCCGTCACGCACGAAGATATTCGCCTCGTTCCATTCTCCGGCGGGATTCTCGGATGATTCTGCATACCTCTTTACCACCGGGAAGTTAGGACGGGTTTCTCCCCGACGCTGGAAGTACTCCTTCAGGTCAGAGCCGTTGATCAATACGAAGTCGCCCGCATCGCCTGCATGCAATTGGCACTCGATGCAAGTCGGGAAAGGCATGGTCTTATTGCCTACCAATAAGAAGATACCGCTATTACTTGCCTTTCCTTCCGGCCATCGCCATTCGACATGGAGTTTGTAATTATCATACTCTTCTTTTGTGTACATATACCCGAAAGGCTGTCCTTCGATACGTATCAGGCCCTCTTTTACAGAAAATACTTTTTCCCCCGGAACTTCGTTCTTGTCTACCACAAGATTCCAGTTGGACAAGTCTTTCCCATTAAACAATTTTTCCGTTTTCTGCGCTTGGAGGGATGAGCTTCCCATAAAAGCCAAGGCTAAAGCCGTTAATGATAAAAAAATCTTTTTCATATAGATGTAATTTAGTTTTCAATTAATTTCCGATACCGTACCCGTTTGGGCTCCTCATACCCCAATTGCTTACGTTTATAATCTTCATATTCCGAGTAGCTCCCCTCATAGAACACAACGTTCGAATCACCTTCGAAAGAGAGGATGTGCGTACAGATGCGATCCAGGAACCAACGGTCGTGCGATACGACTACGGCACATCCGGCGAAATTCTCCAATCCCTCTTCCAAAGCCCGGAGGGTATTCACATCGATGTCATTGGTCGGTTCGTCCAAGAGCAACACGTTGGCCTCAGCTTTTAAGGTCAAAGCCAGATGCAGGCGGTTACGTTCTCCACCCGACAGGACACCGCAAAGCTTCTCCTGATCGGCTCCGGAAAAGTTGAATCTCGACAGATAGGCACGTGCGTTGATCTCTTTTCCTCCTACGCGGATGAATTCATTTCCGCCCGATACTACCTGATAAACCGTTTTGTTGGGGTCAATGTCCTTATGGGTCTGATCCGCATAGCCGATACGTACGGTTTCTCCTACCTCGAATGATCCTTTATCGATACGTTCCTGTCCCATGATCATCTTGAACAAAGTCGTTTTGCCGGCTCCGTTAGGGCCGATGACCCCTACAATACCGTTGGGCGGGAGCGTGAAGTTCAAGTCATCAAACAACAACTTGTCGCCAAAAGCCTTGGCCACGTGATGGGCTTCGATGACCTTATTCCCCAGACGTGGTCCGTTCGGAATAAAGATTTCCAACTTAGCCTCACGCTCTTTTTGGTCTTCGTTCAATAATTTCTCGTAAGAATTCAGACGGGCTTTGCCTTTAGCCTGGCGTGCTTTCGGAGCCATGTGGATCCATTCCAATTCACGTTCCAACGTCTTACGCCGTTTGCTGGCTTGCTTCTCCTCCTGAGCCATACGCTTGGTCTTTTGTTCCAACCAAGAAGAATAATTGCCTTTCCAAGGAATACCCTCTCCCCGGTCCAGTTCTAAAATCCAACCCGCTACATGATCCAGGAAATAACGGTCGTGCGTGATGCAGATAACGGTTCCCGCATATTGTTGCAAATGTTGCTCCAGCCAGTCGATAGACTCCGCGTCCAAATGGTTGGTCGGCTCGTCCAGTAAAAGGACATCCGGTTGCTGGAGCAATAAACGGCATAGAGCCACCCGGCGCCGCTCACCTCCGGAAAGCGTATCGACCAGCTGGTCTTCGGGAGGACAACGCAGGGCATCCATCGCACGCTCCAGTTTCGTGTCAAGGTTCCAGGCATCGGTCGCATCGATCTTGTCCTGCAATTCGGCTTGCTTGGCGATGAGCGCGTCCATCTTGTCCGGATCTTCCAATACATCCGGGTCACCAAAACGTTCGTTTACCTCTTCGTACTCTTTCAGGATATCTACAATCTCTTGTACACCCTCCTGTACCACCTCCTTAACCGTCTTACCGGACTCCAGTTTAGGATCCTGTTCCAGATATCCGACAGAATATCCCGGCGAGAATACCACCTCACCCTGATAATCTTTATCAATACCTGCAATGATTTTCAACAAAGTAGACTTTCCGGATCCATTCAACCCGATGATACCGATTTTGGCACCATAGAAAAAAGAAAGGTATATATTTTTCAATACCTGTTTTTGAGGGGGAAAGATTTTACTAACCCCGACCATCGAAAAAATAATCTTCTTATCGTCTG
>DWYO01000073.1 GCA_019118725.1 Candidatus Parabacteroides intestinavium
GAGCGAAAAATGACGGATGCCTTTTAATTCCTCACAATATCCCAAGACGTACCATCTTTGCCTATATACTTTCAGACAATAAGAATGCACATGATATGTACTACTCTCGGTTTCATAAAAAGGCTGGTAAATTATCACCATTATCCGATTTTGCTTCATGGCCTCGATAAGCGTCTGAAGATATGCGGTTCCTTGGGGAATCTCTTCTAGCAAAATGCGGTCTTGCAATTGTCGGCTCTCTGCTATCAAATTAACGGTACTAAATGAATTAAGTAGCCATTGGCGTGTTTTATCTTCTCGCAAAGCCGATAAATCTTCAATGTAATACTTATATCCATCCGAAGTATCGCACAAAATATTAATTTGAAACAACGCTTCCACAGCTTTGCGATGTTCATGAAAGGTACGTAAAGGCAAAGGCTTTCCTTCGCCAAGCGATGAGCGTTTCCATCTGCGACTTATCTCTTCGAAAGTCAGGCGCCCAGCTTGAATTAAGGTATTCACTAACCAGATATAACGGTTGAATGTTGTGCTTATCATCAGTGTTTGGATTATGGTAAAAAAGCATCTTCCTCTCCCCCCCCTTTCAAAAGAAAAAGTCGCTTACTATCTATGCGATAATAAGCGACTCGTTTCTTCTGTGAGTTGTCTCACGAGGATTCGAACCTCGACAGACAGAACCAAAAACTGTAGTGCTACCATTACACCATGAGACAATCCGATGCTTTCTCAAAAGCACTGCAAAGGTAAATAGTTTATTTTACCCTTGCAAGTGTTTTAAGATTATTTTGCTATTAACAAGTAATAATTCTTCTTTCCCCGTTGAACCAGCAGGTATTTTCCATCCAAGAGATTATCGCAGGTAACGACCATATCAGTATCTGCCACCTTCTCTTTATTCACGCTTACCCCTCCGCTTTGGATCAGCTTACGCATTTCCCCTTTTGACGGGAACACGTTTGCCTTTTCCGTGCACAGGTCAATCAATTTAACCCCTCCGGCAATCTCATCCCGAGACACTTCAAATTGCGGAACTCCGTTAAACACATCCAGCAACGTAGCCTCATCCAGCTTCTTCAAGGCATCCGAAGTAGAATTGCCAAACAGGATATTAGACGCTTCTACCGCCGCATCATAATCCTCTTCGGAATGCACCATAATCGTCACCTCCTTAGCCAAACGTTTCTGCAAAGGACGTAAGTGCGGAGCAGCCTCTTGCTCGGCTATCAACGCATCGATCTCCTCTTTCGACAGAGCGGTGAATATCTTTATATATTTAGCGGCATCCGCATCACTTACATTCAACCAGAACTGATAGAACTTATACGGAGACGTATAACGACGGTCCAGCCAGATATTACCCGACTCCGTCTTTCCGAATTTACCTCCATCGGCTTTTGTTATCAACGGGCATGTCAAAGCAAACACCTCGCCTCCGTTGGTACGGCGGATCAATTCCGCCCCGGTCGTGATATTTCCCCATTGATCCGAACCACCCATCTGGAGCTTGCAATTCTTTGTCTCATACAAATGCAGGAAGTCATAGCCTTGCAACAATTGATAAGTAAACTCTGTGAATGACAAGCCATCACGCGCCTCACCGTTCAAACGTTTCTGAACAGAGTCTTTCGCCATCATATAGTTTACGGTGATATGTTTACCCACCGTGCGTGCGAAATCGAGGAAGGTAAAGTCCTTCATCCAGTCATAGTTATTCACCAATTCGGCCTTATTGGGAGCATCCGATTCGAAATCCAAGAATTTGCTCAATTGCTTTTTGATGCACTCCTGATTATGACGCAGGGTCTCCTCATCCAACAGATTACGTTCCTGCGATTTTCCGGACGGATCGCCAATCATTCCCGTTGCCCCGCCGACCAAAGCCAACGGCTTATGTCCGCAACGCTGGAAATGTTTTAAAATCATTACACCGCAAAGATGACCAATATGCAACGAATCAGCCGTCGGGTCAATTCCCAGATAACCCGTTACCATCTCCTTCGCCAGCAACTCTTCCGTGCCGGGCATCATGGTATGCACCATTCCGCGCCATGTTAGTTCTTCTACAAAATTCATCGTATTAGTACATTATTATTCTGTTTGTATTCGTTCGACAAAAAATTCACCTCCGTCATATTGAGCAGAGATCCGTGTCGCGATCCGTTCCTGACTTTCAGAACTTCACGCCAACCCGTAAACTTGCCGGCAAAGATAGGAATAAAAAACGAGAGTATAACCATTTATCCGATTATCCATTTACTACCAGGCACAAAGGAGATGATTTTTGTGGTAAGATAGCAACAGATAAACGTACTCAACGCTATTCCGGGGATTGCAGTTACCGTAGGCCAATCCAACGCATCCTTAAACACGTTGACCCACAAACCCAGCCAGAAAATATGCATCAGATAAACGCCATAACTCAATTTTGACATCTCCGTCACCAAACGCGGAGCCTTCTCCTGCTCGATGCACGAGAACACAAGAAACGCACCGGCCGTAGTAATCACGCAATTGATGGTACACATCGCCCAGCCGATCTCCAGCACCGGCGTAGAATGGACGATACCCGGCACAGCCTGGACATAGAAAGAATAGATAGTCCACGCGGCTCCGATAATCCAAAGCGCCACGCCTACCCCCAAACGCTTCTTCCGGCTCCAATCGAGGTGGACACGGATATAATGCGCCATCACCAGATATCCCAAATAACCGGAGAAATACCAAAGCAAGTGATATTCGTTCCAGAAACACTGCCCCCAGACCTCGCCCAGCCAGCGGTTGATATAGGGCATACAGGTCGATAACGCGAACAAAAGGATAAAGAAACGCTCCTCCTTGGCCGTAGCTTTCCTCAGCCACGGAGATATCATCGGTATAAAAAGATACAAACTGAGCAACGGGTACATAAACCATAAATGTCCCGCCAAAGTAGGATAGTTCAAGAATATCCGCGATAAATCCCTCAACGAGGTCGCCCCGTCGATCTGCCCCCAAAGCAAAGGCAAGGTACTATATAGAATCATGAAGATAAAAAATGGAGGCAATACTTTGAGAAAACGCCGGCGATAAAATTGCCACATCGTCTGCTCCTCCTTCATCGGTACCAACAGGTAGGCGGATACAATAATAAACAAGGGCACCGACATCCGGGAAAATCCGTCATACAAGGAAACCCAAAACCGGTCGGCCTCGCTCACCAAAAAAGATTGCGGGCCGGCTATGTCCGTTGAGCCGGCGGCACCATAAAAATTCTCGCTTGCATGTACCACCATCACCAGAAAACAGGCGAATACACGCAGGTAATCCAAAAATACTATCCGTTTCATTTTGCTTAAAAGTGTCTTTGATTAACAATGCGCCTCAAAGGTAAGCATTTTTAAGACATGCCCAATGACCTAATGACAAAATGATAATTCACCCCGTCATATCTCCGTTTTTCCGTCCCTGCGCACAATGCCTTTTCCCCGCTTACTTCCCCGATTTTCCGAAGGGCAGGATATTCCCGGAAAAAGATAGGGAACTTTGGCGGAAAAGTACGGCATAAATCCGTTCGAAGATAGGCATGAACCGGATTGAATTCTCCTATTCAGACGAACGGGCTTCCCATTGGTAATCGATATACTCCCAGGAGAAGCGATTGTCTGCATCGACATGTACTATAACATAGCCCTCTTCTGTATCCGTCAACGGGCCATTCCACCAGCTTGCGCAAACCGCTCCGCCGGTAACAAACCAATGATTCCGTTCCAACAATTCCTCGTGGATATGCTGATGGCCCTGCAATACCAACTGCACGTTATAGCCCTTCAATAATTCAAACAGAGGTTTCGTGTCGGTTATCATATCTTTCCCCAGGAAATTTCCCTCTACCACCGGATAATACAAAGAGAGCATCGGGACATGTTGAGCCACGACCACCGGCATATCCTTCCCGATGGCATCCAGATCCCGCTTCAACCAATCCATCTCCTCGGCACCAATCGAAAAATTCCCCTCTTTATCCGGATTCAAGCTATTCAAAGAGACGAAATGCACCCCTTTATGATTGAAAGAAATGCGGCTGGGCCCGAAATATTTCTCAAACAATTTGTACCCCAATTCATCTTTCTCCCCATTATGAAAATAGAACCGGTCATGGTTACCTATAGTGAAATGGCATTCCATTCCGCACTCGTCTACAATCTCCTTAAACTTGGCGTGCATGGCATTAGCCGTCTGCTCATCCTCCTTCTTCAAATGGTCGGTCTGGGTATTGTCTCCTCCGAAAAGGATAAAATCCACGTTCCGTCTCTTCACATCCTGCAAAGCCTTCCGGAGCCCCTCATGACTTCCTTTTTCATTATTCAACTCCAGATGCACATCCGTCAGGAAGGCAAACGAGAACTTCTCTTTTTTCTTTTCATGATAACCGGGCATAGCCTTTCCCGACAATCCGAACATCGACAAAGGCAAAGCCATTCCGCACACATATAAGAAATCTTTCCTGTTCATATTATTTTAATGATAAAGTTTTTCTTGTATTGGAAGTTTGAAAAACAGACATTCTAAATTCCGACATCAACCTCCGAGCCTCTTCTCTCAAGCCTCTTCTTACAAGAGGTTAAAAGGGCTTCCAAAGTTAGAGAGAAACGTTCAAAAATGCAAAAGAAATCAGGCTGATAACGATAAAAACAGATCACTTTTTTTATACTTAGCTAAAAATCCGTAACTTTGCCTTTTCAAAGTTGAAAGTCAATGAGTGTAGAAATAAGAGAAGTAAATACAAAAAAAGAACTGAAACAGTTCGTCAAGTTTGGTATCGACCTGTATAAAGGCAACCCATACCACGTGCCCGGCTTGATAGAAGAAGAAATGATGACGTTGGACAAAGACAAGAATCCGGCGTTTGAAGTGTGTGACGCTATTTTGTACCTGGCTTATCGGGAAGGCAAAATTGTAGGGCGTATTGCCGGCATCATCAATCATGGAAGCAATAAGGCCTGGGAAGAGAAACGGGCCCGATTCGGATTCGTCGAGTTTATCGATGACGCGGAGGTAGTAGATGCCTTGTTTGATGCCGTTATCCGCTGGGCAAAATCCAAGGGGATGAACGAACTGCACGGACCGTTGGGCTTCACCGACATGGACCACGAGGGTATGCTGGTAGACGGGTTCGACCAACTGGGTACGATGGCCACGATCTACAACTATCCCTATTATCCCAAGCACATGGAACGGATGGGATTCGAGAAAGACCAGGACTGGCATGAGTTCAAGATCTTTGTTCCGCGTGAAGGCATTCCGGAAAAGCACCAGCGCATCGGTGAGATCGTAAAGAAAAAGTACGGACTCTCCATCCGCAAGTTCAAAAACAAGGAGGAGGTCATGCCGTATGCGCATAAAATATTCCATACCCTGAATGCCGCATTCGAACCGCTCTATGGATTTTCCGCCTTGACCGAAAAGCAAATCGACTATTACATCAATATGTATATCCCAATGCTGCGCTATGAACTGGTGACGGTAATTACCCGTGATGCGGATGACGAGGTGGTTGGCTTCGGCATCTCACTCCCCAGCCTTTCGAAAGCTATGCAGAAGGCCAACGGGCATCTGTTCCCGTTCGGATGGATTCATTTATTGAAAGCATTGAAATCGAAACCGAAAGTAATCGATTTGTACCTGACCGGCGTGCTTCCCGAGTATCAGAGCAAAGGGGTAAACGCGCTTCTCTTCAATGACCTGATTCCGGTTTACAATCGTCTGGGCGTTGTCTATGCGGAGAGTAATCCGGAGCTGGAGACCAACAATGCCGTACAGGCACAATGGAGCTACTTCAAACGTGAGCACCACAAGACTCGCCGGGCGTTCATTAAAAGAATTGACAAGTAAAGGAGGAAAGATCTTGGATAACGAAAAAGATAAGGATTTGTCTGTTGCCCACGAAGAGGTATCCTACAATGACGAAGACATCAAGACGCTGGATTGGATGGAGCATATCCGCCGGCGTCCGGGTATGTATATCGGTAAGCTGGGGGATGGCAATTCGGCAGATGACGGTATTTATGTACTTCTGAAAGAGGTGCTCGACAATTCCATCGATGAATACATGATGGGATTTGGCAAGACAATCGAGGTGACTATTTCAGAAGGTTCCGTTTCGGTACGCGATTATGGGCGAGGTATTCCGTTGGGCAAGGTGGTGGACGTATCCAGCAAGATGAACACCGGTGCGAAATACGATAGCAAGGCTTTCAAGAAGTCGGTCGGCTTGAACGGGGTCGGAATCAAGGCGGTCAACGCGTTAAGCAGCTATTTCCGGATCACAAGCCATCGTGACGGGGAATGCAAGCGGGTAGTATATAGCAAGGCCATCATCACGGAGGAATCCGCTATCCAGCCTACCGAAGAGCCTAACGGCACTTCAGTATTCTTCACTCCAGATAAAAACATCTTTAAGGATTACGAATACAAGGACGAGTTTATCGAGCCGTTATTGAAGAACTATGTATTCCTGAATTCGGGGCTTACCATATTATATAATGGAAAGAAATTTTATTCCCGGCGCGGACTGGTAGACTTGCTGAACGAGAATATGACCACCGAACCGCTTTACCCGATCATTCATCTGAAGGGCGAAGACATCGAGGTGGTGATTACGCATAGCAATCAGTATGGCGAGGAATATTATTCTTTTGTCAATGGCCAACATACCACTCAAGGCGGAACACACCTGTCGGCCTTCAAGGAGGCTATCGGACGGGTCATCAAGGAATATTATAACAAGAACTTTGAATATGCGGATATCCGTGCCGGGGTAGTGGCCGCTATCAGCATCAAAGTAGAGGAACCGGTTTTCGAAAGCCAGACAAAGACTAAGTTAGGTTCTAAGGATATGGGACCGGACGGACCTACCGTGTCTAAGTTCATCAACGACTTTATGAAGAAGGAATTGGATAATTACCTGCATAAAGACGCGGAAACCTCGGAGATTCTTCTAAAGAAAATACAGGATTCAGAAAAGGAACGCAAGGCTATAGCGGGAGTGACGAAACTGGCACGCGAACGAGCCAAGAAAGCCAACCTGCATAACAAGAAACTCCGGGATTGCCGGATTCATCTGAATGACACGAAAGGGCAAAACGTAGAAGATACCTGTATCTTCATCACGGAGGGTGATTCGGCCAGCGGATCAATCACGAAGAGTCGTGACCCGAACTATCAGGCGGTATTCAGCTTGCGGGGTAAGCCCCTGAATAGCTACGGCCTGACCAAGAAAATCGTTTACGAGAACGAAGAATTCAACCTCTTACAAGCGGCATTGAACATCGAAGACGGATTGGATGGATTGCGGTATAACAAGGTGATTATCGCAACCGATGCCGATGTGGACGGAATGCATATACGTCTGCTATTGATCACTTTCTTCTTGCAATTCTTCCCCGACCTGATCAAGCAAAAGCATGTTTATATCCTGCAAACACCCCTTTTCCGCGTGCGTAACAGGCAAAAAACAATTTATTGCTATAGCGAGGAAGAGAAGCTGAACGCTATCAAGGAGTTAGGAAAGAGCCCGGAAATCACCCGATTCAAAGGATTGGGCGAAATCTCGCCGGACGAATTCCGCCATTTCATCGGAAAAGATATCCGTCTGGACCAGGTGTCTATGAAGAAGGAGGATGCCGTCAAGGAAATGCTGGAATTTTATATGGGAAAGAACACCATGGAGCGCCAAGGATTCATCATTGATAACTTGGTGATTGAGGAGGATTTAATTGACAATTAAAAATCAGAACGATTTAGGGTAGATATCCTTCTTCGTCGTTGATTTTTAAGTGATGAGAATATGAATATGGCAAAAGATGAGAATAAAGAGCGCATCGCGCTTTTTCCCGGGTCGTTCGATCCGTTTACAATCGGGCATCAATCACTGGTGAAACGCGGATTGGAGTTGGCGGATAGAATTATCATTGCGGTAGGTATCAACGAAAAGAAGCAGAGCTATTTTCCGGCTGAGGAACGCATGAAGTCTATCCAGTTTCTCTATGCGGATAATCCGTATGTGGAGGTGCGTAGCTATCAGACATTGACCACGGATCTGGCTCAAGAAACACATGCTGATTTTATCTTGCGGGGTATCCGTTCGGTAATCGACTTCGAATATGAAAAGACGATCGCTGATATCAACCGGACACTGACTGGGATCGAAACCATTTTCCTTTTGACGGAACCGCAATACGCGCACATCAGTTCGAGTGCCGTACGCGAACTCCTTTTCTTCGGGAAAGAGGTCTCGTCTTTTCTCCCGGATGGAATGCGGATAGAGGAGAAACGTATAACAATTAACAATTAATAATTAACAATCAAAATCTCTGTGTCTCAGAGACGCGTGTTCTAAATAAAAATATATACAATATGAGACGCATTATTTTATCCATTCTTTTGATGAGTATCGCCTGCATAACCATGTGGGGACAAAAAGCGGATATGGATGCACGAAAGCTTCAGATGGCACTTTATGCCGTTAAGAACCTGTATGTGGATCCTACGGACGAGAGTAAGCTGGTGGAGGATGCGATTACGGGAATGTTGGAAAAGTTAGATCCGCATTCTACTTATACCGATCCGGAAGAGACCAAGGAGATGACCGAACCCTTGGAGGGGAATTTCGATGGCATCGGCATTCAGTTCAATATGTTGACCGATACGGTCTACGTCATTCAGGTCATTCCAGGTGGTCCTTCTGAGAAGGTCGGACTGATAGCCGGAGACCGTATTGTGCAGGTCAACGATACGGTGATAGCCGGAGTGAAGATGAAAACCTCGGACATCATGAAGCGTCTGCGCGGGCCGAAAGGGTCGGAGGTCCGGGTGAAGGTGAAGCGTGCAGACGAACCGGAATTGCTGGACTTTACCATCACACGTGGGAAGATTCCGGTGTATAGCATCGATGCTTCGTATATGGCGGATAAGACCATAGGATATATCAAGCTCAACCGATTTGCGGCCTCCTCGGCAGATGAGTTCCGCGAGGCTTTGCGTAAGTTGCAAAAGGACGGGATGAAAGACCTGATCCTGGACTTGGGGGGCAATGGCGGAGGATACCTGAATATCGCCATTGAACTGGCGGATGAGTTCCTCCCGAAAGGCAAATTGATCGTCTACACGCAAGGGAACAAGCAACGCCGACAGGACGCCTTATCTACCTATCAAGGGAACTTTGAAGAGGGGAAACTGGTTATTCTGGTAGATGAATCATCAGCCAGTGCAAGCGAAATCCTTTCCGGAGCCATACAGGACTGGGACCGGGGAGTCATCGTAGGCCGGAGAACCTTCGGAAAAGGATTGGTACAACGCCCGTTGCCTCTTCCGGACGGCTCGATGATACGTCTGACGGTAGCTCGTTATTACACACCTACCGGACGTTGCATCCAGAAGCCTTACGAGAAGGGTAAGGGAGAGGATTATGCGCACGACCTGATAGACCGGTATAACCGGGGCGAACTGATGAGCGCGGACAGCATCCATTTCCCCGATTCATTGAAATACAATACGCTACAAAGCCAACGTATCGTCTATGGCGGAGGGGGCATCATGCCGGACGTATTCGTTCCCATCGACACAACAACCTATTCCGATTATCATCGTGACCTGGTCTCTAAGGGATTGGTCAATCGGGTAGCCATGGATTATTTGGACCAGCATCGTCAGGAACTGACCAAGCGATACAAAAAGCCGCAGGTCTATAAGGAGAAGTTTATCATTACCGAAGACATACTGGCCCGTCTGCGCCAATTGGCCGATGAGAAAGAGATTCCTTTCAAGGAAGAGGAATATGCCCGTTCATTGGACGTGATTAAATTGCAGCTCAAAGCACTCATCGCCCGCGATCTTTTTGATATGACCGAATATTTCTACATCATCAATGATATAAATGGTAGTTATCAGGAGGCCTTGAAAATCATTCATGATGATGAGCGGTATAACAATATCTTTAAAACGGGAAGGAATTAATAGTTGATTGTTTGAATTTTCAATAAAGAAGTGTACTGGACATTATTTCTGACATTCATTAAGATCGGGACATTCACCATCGGAGGGGGCTATGCCATGCTGCCCCTTATCCAGCGGGAGGTAGTAGACCGGGGATGGCTCAGCAAAGAAGATTTCATCGATATCTTTGCGGTTACGCAATCCCTACCGGGCATCTTTGCGGTAAACATATCCATCTTTGTCGGCTATAAACTGAAAAAGAACATGGGAGCCCTGTGCTGCGCGTTGGGGACGATCCTGCCCTCCTTCCTGATTATCTTGGCCATCGCTCTTTTCTTTACCCATGTACGTGACAATGTCTGGGTAGAAAAGGCTTTCAAAGGGTTACGGCCCGCAGTAGTAGCCCTGATTGTGGTTCCTTGCCTAACCACGGCCCGGGCCATCAAGCTCTCACGCACCCAACTGATCCTGCCTGTTGCCGCGGCCCTGCTTATCTGGCTGGCCGGCGTCTCTCCGGCATGGATCATCCTGACCGCCATCGTAGGCGGAATCGTTTATGACCGGAGAAAGAAACAATAAAGAATTAAATATGATTTGGCTACAATTATTTTATGTATATCTCAAAATCGGGATATTGGGATTCGGCGGAGGCTATGCCATGTTGTCCCTTATCCAAGCGGACGTAGTAGACAAGTATGGCTGGATATCCTTACAGGAATTTACCGATATCGTAGCTATCTCGCAAATGACACCGGGCCCCATAGGAATTAATAGCGCGACCTATATCGGCTACACGGCTATCCACAACGCAGGCTATTCACCTGCCATGTCTATTTTGGGTTCTTGCCTTACGACCTTTGCCGTATGCCTGCCCTCGTTCTTGTTGGTTTTATGCATCTCATACAGCTATGCACGGTTCCGCAACAATAAGTATGTGGCAGCCGCTTTCCTCGGATTACGCCCCATTACCGTCGGACTGATTGCCGCAGCAGCGCTGCTATTGATGAATCAAGAAAATTTTATCGACTATAAAAGCTTTCTGATTTTCGGAGCGGCTTTTATCTTGACCCTAAAGTTTAAAGTGCATCCTATCCTTATGATCATCCTCGCCGGGATCGCCGGGATGGTGGTCTATTAAAACCGATTCAACATCTTCACGGGTAAGAGAATAGGACTTCCCTTCGCGCAAGCGTTCCAGGACCAATCGCCCGACCTGTTCTGCACTTTTTTGAGTAGGGAAAGGACTGATAGAATCTATGGCCGGAATGACAGGTTGGTAAACCATCCGTTTTCCATCCAGTCGGATCTCATACCCCCACCCTTCTCCGGACCGGAATGTATGCAACGACACATAAGATTCACCTCCTTCATGGGGCACCAGTCCGAATATAAAGAGAGCCAACAAAACACAAGTTAGGAAGGCTATCACAGCCTTCCTAAACTTCACGTTGGTCAACACAGTATAAGAATAAAGTTTACTCATCAAATAAAGTTTACTCATCATCAGGATCATATTCATAGGGTCTTAGAATCCAAATATCGTCAAAGTAGCTCGTCCCACTTTTTCCCGTAGCCACAAATCCTTTTTCTCCATTCGAAAAAGAAACGGCCTGTGTACGTGCAGATCCTTTGAAGGAATGCACTTCTTCCCATAAATCTGTATCTGGATGATATTTCCAAGTATAACTCATCAGACTTCCGTTTTCCCCACAAGTAAGATAAGCTACATTATCAATGACAAAAGTATTTGCATGTGCCCGAATTATCGAAACATATTCGTCATCATAATCATCATCTGACGTATCAGTAATATCACGCATCTGCGTCCAGGTTCCGTCCGATGGGTCATACCGCCACATATCATCGATATATTCACCATTGTTCTGCCCACATACGATATAAGCCAGGTCATTTATTACGAAGCTTGATGCACCCCGTCGTTTGGTACCGCCGATACTCACAATCTGCGTCCAGATATTACTTTGCGGATCATAAGAATAAAAATCCTTCAAGTAATTCCCGTCATACCCTGCGCCTATATATCCTTTGCCATCTACCGAAAACGAAACCGCATCATACCGTGCAGAACCGGGGAAATCCGCCTTTTGCGTCCATACATTACTTGCCGGATCATATTCCCAAAAATCATTCAGGTAAGTCTCACCACTTTCATTGGTGTAATTATAGCCTGTTCCCAGATACCCTTTATCTTCGATGGCAAATGCCGTCGCCCCGCTTCGTGCCGAACCCGGACAATCAGCCAACTGGGTCCAGGCATCCATATCCATATCATACACCCACAGGTCGCTCATACGGGTACTATTCCGGTTCCCGTTAAATCCTCCGATTAAATATCCTTTATTCCCAATAGTAAAACCAGAGGCCTCTCCACGTGCTAACCCGTCAAAGTCGGACATCCTTACCCAATAACCGATCAAAATTACAAAGCATTATGGCAACCGGCAAAAAGAACGCTCGGAGAATCATGATTCAGCTATCAATTACCTCGCTTCTGAAGCCTCGTTGCCTATAGCCTTGTCTGCTAAAAAAAATCCTATTTTTAATCAAGTCCGCACATTTCTGCTTATATTTGCAAAACAGAATCAAACAAACAAAGATATGGAACATCCATTGCACATTTACAATACGTTAAGCAGAAAGAAAGAACAATTTGTTCCGCTTCACGCACCATTCGCTGGCATGTATGTATGCGGGCCTACGGTATATGGCGATGCGCACTTGGGCCATGCCCGTCCGGCCATCACCTTCGACATCTTGTTCCGTTACCTGAAGCACTTGGGATATAAAGTGCGTTACGTGCGAAACATCACCGATGTAGGGCACTTGGAACACGATGCGGATAGCGGAGAAGACAAGATCGCGAAAAAAGCCCGCCTGGAGCAACTCGAACCGATGGAGGTGGCACAATATTACATCAACCGGTACCATCATGCCATGGAGGCGCTCAATGTGCTTCCGCCCAGCATCGAGCCTCTGGCTTCAGGACATATCATCGAGCAAATTGAACTGGTAAAGAAAATACTGGACAACGGGTATGCCTACGTGAGCGAAGGTTCAGTCTACTTTGATGTGGAAAAATACAACAAGACACACCATTACGGGGTGCTTTCGGGAAGAAATATTGATGATATGCTGAACACAACCCGCGCGTTAGACGGGCAGGAGGAGAAGCGTAATCCGATAGATTTCGCGTTGTGGAAATGCGCCCAACCGGAACATATCATGCGCTGGCTTTCGCCCTGGAGCAACGGATTCCCGGGCTGGCATTGCGAATGTACGGCCATGGGACGTAAGTATCTGGGGGAAAGCTTCGACATCCATGGAGGAGGCATGGACCTGATTTTCCCGCATCACGAATGCGAGATCGCGCAGGCGGTAGCCTCGGAAGGCCATGAGATGGTGCATTACTGGATGCACAACAACATGATTACCATCAACGGGCAAAAGATGGGCAAATCGCTGGGCAATTTTATCACCCTGGAGCAATTCTTTACCGGTGACCATCCGATGCTGACGCAGGCCTATTCGGCCATGACCATCCGTTTCTTTATTCTCCAGGCACATTACCGGAGCACGGTAGACTTCAGCAACGAAGCGTTGCAGGCTTCAGAAAAGGGATTGGCTCGCCTGCTGGATGCTTGCGCTACCTTGGACAAGCTGAAACCGGCCGGTGCTTCGACCATTGACATCAAGGGGCTCAAAGAGAAATGTTTTGAAGCGATGAACGATGATCTGAACACGCCTATCGTCATCTCGCACCTCTTTGACGCGACACGCATGATCAACTCGGTAAAGGATGGGAAAGACAGCATCTCGGAGGATGACCTGAATGAACTGAAAGCTATCTTCCGTCTCTTTGTCTTTGATCTGCTCGGACTGAAAGACGAATCGCGGAGCGGAGCCGAAAACGGTAGTATCGAGGCATTCAGCAAAGCTATGGACCTGTTACTCTCTATCCGCCAGCAGGCAAAAGCCAACAAGGACTGGGCTACTTCAGACAAGATCCGGAATGAATTGACCGCTCTCGGATTTACCATCAAGGATACAAAAGACGGGGCGGAGTGGAAAATCTGATTTGATTTTAGATAAAAGATATGGATATATTTGAATTCTTACAAGGCGATAAATTTGCCGTCAATGCGGGAGTCGAGCTGCTTGAAGTCCGAAACGGTTACGCAAGGGCTCGTATGGAAATCAGGCCGGAGCATCTGAATGGCGGAGGGGTATGTCAAGGAGGCGCTATCTTCACGCTGGCCGACCTGGCTTTTGCCGCGGCCAGTAATAGCCATGCGCGGTTGACATTATCCATCACCTCGACCATGAACTTCCTGCGGGCTGAGAGCAAAGGCTATCTGTATGCCGAGGCTCGCGAGGTATCAAACCGGAAAAAACTCTCCAATTGTGAGGTGCGTATCACCAACGAGGCGGGTAATCTGGTAGCTACCTTCAACGGGACAGGGTATCGGAAAGAGGTGGAGCTTCCTTTTTCACCGATAGAAGAATAAACGGGGGCTTACAAATCTTACAAACTTACAATTCCTGCTATGCCCCCAATAAATGCTTCAGAAGAAAAAACAGGGCGGGCATAAACAAAGCCGGAAGCATATTCAGGGTCTTGCAATCCTTGATCTGAAGGATTGCAAGACCTGAACTGGCAATCAGCACTCCTCCCACAATCGAAACTTCTCCCATCAATTCATCTGAGATGACATTACCGGCCAAAGAGGTAAGCATATAAATGCTACCTTGCGATAAGAACAGCACCGGAGCAGCCAAAATCATCCCGATGCCATAAGTGCTGGCAAGTACCATGGAGGTGACCAAATCAAGTGTCGCGTTGGTAAACAAGTAGGTATTATCGCCATACAACGCACTCATAATGGGACCAACCATCGAAAGGGTTCCGACACAATAAAGCAAAATTCCGGTAGACAATCCTTCTGCCAAGTTGGATTTAGAGAAGCGTTTCATCACCCGGTTAAATTTACCCGCCAGATCTAATATTGTCCCGATAAGGGTTCCTATCGCCAGACTTACAATAAACAATACCGGATATTGACTATCGGGCAGATGCGTCACAACAGCATTGATGCCTAATACGAGTGCCGCCAATCCCATGGCGTTATACAATGCGCCCTGGTATTGCGGACGAATGGCCCGCTTGGCGACACTCCCGATGCAACTCCCGGCCACAATACAAAGTGTATTGACGATGGTTCCGATCATTGCTCAACGATTTCAACTACTTCGACTTGGAAGACAAGGGTGGTATAAGGAAGCATGGTTACATTGCCGTAATTATCTCGATCGCCGGTTGTCCCATATCCTAAGGAATAGGGCACCCAGATCTCCCATACATCCCCAACGTGCATGTGCTGTAGAGCTGTAGCCCAACCATCAATGACTCCGGTTCCGACCGTAAACGTAAAAGGCTCATCCCCATCTTCTTCCAAACAAGAATCAAACACCTCGCCTTCGGTCAGGACATTGTTCAGATCTGCCACGCGATTGCCCTCTTCATCGGTGACATAGCATTCTTTATAATAGCAGGAAACAGTACTTGTAAAGTAAATCGTTTCCGTCCCCTCGCCCTCTTTCAAGACTTTATAGAGGATTCGGCCATTCCCGCTTTCAGAATAAATATATTCCATGCTCTCATCTTTCTCCTTTTCCGAGAAAGCAGCCACATTCAGGTCACGCCAAGCCTCATCAACCGGCACCGGTGAAAAACTATTGCCGTCATCTTCGTTATCATCATCACCACAAGCGGGAAATACGAGCAGCAATCCGAACAACATTACTGCAATCTGCCAAAATCTCTTCATGTTTTTATTCTATGATTTTCTTCAACAAACTCTTCATGCTGACCTTCTCGGCGATAATATCATGCAATTTATCGATCGAGACACGCTCCTGCTCCATCGTATCGCGGAAACGGATGGTCACGCAATTATCCTTCAGCGTATCATGATCTACCGTGATACAATAAGGCGTACCAATCGCATCCTGCCGGCGATAACGCTTTCCGATAGAATCCTTCTCGTCATACTGGCAACGGAAGTCCAGACGAAGCATCTGCATGATTTCCTCAGCCTTTTCAGGAAGCCCGTCTTTTTTCACTAATGGCAATACGGCAAGTTTCACCGGTGCCAACGCAGCAGGGAGCTTCAATACCACACGACTCTCGCCATTATCTAATGTCTCCTCGCAATAAGCACCCGCCATTACACTCAGGAACATACGGTCTACACCGATAGAGGTCTCGATGACATACGGCGTATAACTCTGGTTCAATTCCGGGTCAAAATACTGGATCTTCTTACCCGAATATTTCTCGTGTTGCGAAAGGTCAAAATTCGTACGGCTATGGATTCCTTCCACCTCCTTAAATCCGAACGGCATTTCGAATTCGATATCGGTAGCGGCATTCGCATAGTGTGCTAACTTCTCATGATCATGGAAACGGTATTTTTCATTGCCCAAGCCCAAAGCCTGATGCCATTTGAGGCGTGTCTCTTTCCATTTCTTGAACCAGGTTATCTCCTCGCCCGGACGAACAAAGAACTGCATCTCCATCTGTTCGAACTCACGCATACGGAAGATAAACTGACGCGCTACAATCTCATTACGGAACGCTTTACCGATCTGTGCGATACCGAACGGAATCTTCATACGGCCGGTTTTCTGTACGTTGAGGAAGTTCACAAAGATACCTTGAGCCGTTTCCGGACGAAGATATACCTTCATCGAACCATCGGCCGTAGATCCCATCTCGGTCGAGAACATCAAATTGAACTGGCGAACATCCGTCCAGTTACGTGTACCCGATATAGGACACACAATTTCGCAATCCAAGATAAGCTGACGCAAATCCTCGAAGTTCGAATCGTTCATGTCTTTCGAGTAGCGTTCATGGATTTCATTCCATTTAGCCTGATGCTCAAGGACACGCGGATTCGTTTCGCGGAACTTCGCTTCGTCAAAAGCATCCCCAAATTTCTTAGCGGCTTTGGCCACCTCCTTATTAATCTTTTCTTCGATCTTCGCCAAATGGTCTTCAATCAACACATCAGCGCGATAACGTTTCTTCGAATCCTTGTTATCAATCAACGGGTCGTTAAACGCATCCACATGTCCGGAAGCTTTCCAGATAGTAGGATGCATAAAGATAGCGGAATCCAATCCTACCACGTTCTCGTGCAGGAGCGTCATGCTATCCCACCAATACTTCTTGATATTGTTTTTAAGCTCTACGCCATTCTGACCATAATCATATACGGCGCCTAATCCGTCATAAATTTCAGAGGAAGGAAATACGAATCCGTATTCTTTACAATGCGATACTAACTTTTTAAAAACATCTTCTTGTGCCATATAGCCTTATTCTTTCGATTATACATTTCCTTATCAACCTGCAAAGTAAGTGATTTTTTTTGTTACTAAGCATCACTTTTACGTTTTTAGCTTGCAGAGACACAAAATTTTACATCTCAGAGAGGTAAGGCTTTTCCCATTTAAAGCAAAAACGATTTGCAGATTACCCTTTTCGTTTAAGAGGAAAAGCCTTTTCAACGGACCTCTTATGACCTTTATCAGAGTCCCAACCGGTGCTCGATGTCTCCCACCAAACTACTTGCTCCGATACGGAACAGGTCTTTGGTCAACCACTCCGTACCTAATATTTCTTTAACCAGGGTATAATACTTAACCGCATCTTCAGCGGTACGGATTCCTCCGGACACCTTAATACCTCGTTTCTCACCCGTCAATTCGTAGTATTTCTTAATCACCTGGCACATTACATAAGCCGCTTCTGGAGTAGCTCCCGGATACCCCTTGCCCGTTGATGTCTTGATGAAATCGGCATTCGAATAAAGTGCCAAGATAGAAGCCTTGCGGATATTCTCAACCGAAGCTAACGCACCAGTCTCCAGAATCACCTTCAGACGGGCCTCCCGGCAACTTTCCTTAATTTCCGCCAATTCATCGCAAAGCTCCTCATAACTTTCCTCAATAAAATATCCCAAATTAAGCACCACATCTATTTCATCGGCCCCTTGCATCACACACATAGCCGTCTCGGCAATCTTTACCTCAGTAAAAGTTTGCGAAGCCGGAAATCCCGCACTTACCGCGGCTATGTTTACATCTTGTGCGGTCAAAGCTTGCTTAACGGTTTCGACAAATAGCGGATAGACACAAATAGCCGCCACATTCGGAATATCAGGGCGTGTCCCTTCAAAATCATTCACCGATTCCGTCATTTTCCAAATCGTCTCCCGGGTATCTACGCTGGTCAGTGAGGTCAGGTCGATGAAACCGTGTATTTCCTTCAACACTTCAGGAGTAAAATTCTCTGAAGCATGTTTTTCCAACAAAGCATTCACCTGATGGGACACCTCTTCATCGCTTCCGTATGAATCGAATTTAGCGAAAGCCTCATGATATTTGTCAGCATTCACTTTGGCAAATTCTTCCGGACGCTCTTCCCACCCCTCGATTCCGTGGTCGTGCCCGCACCCACAATGGCAATCATGTGTATGTTCCATATTCATAATTTTTGATTGTTTATATGTCGTTCTTTATCCCGATTCGTTTTCTTTTGCATATTTTTTCCCAAAGCCTCCGTCAGGTCGACCCCGGTCTGATTCGCCAAACAGATAAGTACCCAAAGCACATCCGCCATTTCATCGCCCAAATCTTTTTGTTTATCGCTCTCCTTAAACGATTGTTCTCCATACATCCGGGCAATCAGGCGTGCTACCTCTCCTACTTCTTCCGTTAGAATCGCCATATTGGTCAGTTCATTAAAATAACGGACTCCGTATGTCTTGATCCAGGCATCTACCATGTGTTGCGCTTCGCGAATAGTTATTTCCTTTTCCATACTATATGAGTTTTATTCTCCAATCAAAACGCATAAACTAAAAAAACTATTCCTTATTTTGCGTATCGATCAGGATGGTCACCGGACCATCATTCAACAACTCAACCTTCATATCGGCGCCGAAAGTTCCGGTCTGCACCTCTTTGCCCAATTGCAATCCCATCTCAGAACAAAAAGATTCATACATAGGAATGGCATACTCGGGTTTCGAAGCCTTCAGATAAGAGGGCCTATTGCCTTTCTTCGTAGAAGCATGGAGCGTGAATTGACTTACCACCAAAATTTCACCATCAACCTCTACCACCGATTTATTCATAACTCCGTTTTCATCATCAAAGATACGCAAATGAGCTATTTTCTTGCAAAGCCATTCGATATCTTCCTGCGTATCCCGGTCTTCTATTCCGACCAGGATCAATAGGCCCTTGCCTATTTTCGATTTCAGATTACCATCTATCGTAACCGATGCGTGTTGCACACGTTGTATAACTACTCTCATATTATTTTGAGTTTATTCGTTTCTGTTCCAGTCCTTCCATCAAAAGCCGGGCTTTTGCCGGGCCAATGATTGAGGCTATTTCATCCTGACCGGCCTCTTTAAGCCGCTTTACGCTCTTAAAATGTTTCAACAAGACAATTTTCGTCTTTTCACCGATTCCCTTTATCGTATCCAGCTCCGAACGATTCTGGCTCTTGCTCCGCTTGTCCCGATGGAATGTAATCGCAAAGCGATGCACCTCATCCTGCATCCGAGTCAATAAATGAAACAACGGGCTATCCAGTTTCATGCCGATAGGCTCAGGCGGAAATCCGAATAGCAATTCCGCGGTACGGTGATGATTATCTTTGGCCAAACCGGCAATGGGTATGGACAAATGCAGCTCATCCTCGATAACCGAACGCACCACCTCCATCTGCCCTTTCCCGCCATCGGTAATAATCAGATTAGGCAACGGGCTCCCCTCTTCTATCGCCCGTTGATAACGTCGGCGCACGACCTCCTTCATCGAAGCATAATCGTCCGGCCCTACAACGGTCTTGATAATATATTTCCGATAATCATTTTTCGAGGGTTTCCCCATCTTAAACACGACACATGCCGCTACAGCATCGCTTCCTTGAATATTGGAATTATCGAAGCACTCGATTTGAACGGGCAATTCCCTCAAATGGAGCGCATCTTGAATCTCTTTCAAAAGACGTGTAGCCCGTTGTTCCGGATTCAATTTCTCTGCTTGCTTCAATTTGTCCAACTTATATTGTTTCCCGTTCATTTCGGACAACTCGAGCAATTTCTTCTTATCCCCCCGTTGTGGGATGGTAAATGTAACGCCCTCCAGTTCGACATCAATCGGGAAAGGCAGGATAATCTCCCGGGCATGACTATCAAAGCGCTTCCGCATTTCTACAATTCCCAAAGTAAGCAAATCCTCCTTGGTCTCATCCAGGCGCCTTTTGTACTCGAAAGTATAAGCCTGCACTATAGCTCCATTTCCGATATGCAGGTAATTGATGTAAGCCGATGCTTCATTTTCGGTAATAGAAAAGACATCTATATTATGTAACATCGGAGGTACCACCGTTGACTTGGATCGATAATTTTCAATAGCCTCATATTTTTCCTTGAGCTTTTGCGCCTCTTCAAACTTCAATTCCGAAGCCAACTTTTGCATTTGTTCATAAAGGTGCTTGCTCACCTGCGAAATATTCCCCCGGAGAATCTCTTTAATTTCCGAGACATTTTGCTGGTATTCCTCCAACGATTGCAAGCCCTCACACGGGCCTTTGCATCGTTTGATATGATATTCCAAGCACACCTTGTAACGCCCTTCACGGATTGACTCCGGAGTCAACGGGTATTTGCATGTGCGGATTGGATATAAATCTTTAATCAATTGCAACATCACCTTAGCCGTATATACCGATGGATAAGGACCATAATACCGGGAACCGTCACGCACGATATTCCGGGTCTGATAGATACGCGGAAAATATTCGTTTTTCACCACGATAGACGGATAGGTTTTATCGTCTTTCAGCAAAACATTATACCGAGGATGATATTGCTTAATCAAATTATTTTCCAAAAGCAATGCATCCTGTTCGGTATCTACCACGAAATATTTAATATCCCGAATCTGTTTCACCAAAACCCGCGTCTTGTTGCTATCGTGTTGCTTATTGAAATAGGACGAAACCCGGCGCTTCAGGTTCTTTGCCTTGCCGACATAGATAATCGTCCCCTTCTCGTCAAAATACTGATAGCATCCGGGCTTTTCCGGGATAACCGCTAAGATAGATTTGATATGCCTAAGTACTTCTTCATCCATTGTTTCAAATCCTCTAAATAGTCAAAACCAAATACTTAAGTGTATTTCCTAAAGTAATGTTTCACGTGGAACAAGCCCCGATTACCTTCCCAAAAGGACCAATAATATATTGATATCACTGGGCGAAATACCCGGGATCCGACTTGCCTGAGCGATCGTTTCAGGATCGATCCGTTCCAGTTTCTGGCGAGCCTCAGTAGACAAGGACTGGATACTCCCGTAATCAAATTTGCCTTTAATCCGGATACTCTCCAAACGACTAATCTTATCGGCTATCATTTGTTCACGTTTGATATAGCCGCTATACTTAATCAAGATTTCCGAAGCCTCAATTATCTCCTCCTTGCGCGAAGCCGGAACCTTATCCAGCTCTTCTTTCAAGGCCGGAATCAGCTCGGCCAACTTCATCAAATCCAATTGTGGGCGAAGTACCAAATCATAGAGCTTGCCCCCATGAGCCAAAGGAGCCGTCCCCAAGCGTTCCAACCCGGCATTAATATAATGTGGCTTTACGGAATAGTTTTCACAGAACCGGATAATCCGATCCCGGTGCTCTTTCTTTTCCTGAAGCAAATCAAACCGATGCCGGTTTGCCAAGCCCAATTGATAAGCACGTTCCGTCAAACGCATGTCCGCATCATCCTGACGCAGGAGAATACGATATTCGGCACGCGAAGTAAACATCCGATAAGGCTCGTCTACCCCCTTTGTCACCAGATCATCAATCAAAACACCGATATAGGCCTCATCCCTACCCAAAAGGAACGGATTTCCGCCATGACAATTAATATGCGCATTGATACCTGCCACCAGCCCTTGGCCGGCCGCCTCCTCATATCCGGTCGTTCCATTAATCTGCCCGGCAAAGAAAAGATTCTTGATGCGCTTCGTTTCCAAATTATGATTCAATTGAGTGGGGTCAAAAAAATCATATTCGATGGCATATCCCGGACGATAAATCTGAACATCCCGGAATGCCGGTATCGCTTGCAAAGCCCCTAACTGAACAGACAAAGGCAAGGAAGAAGAAAATCCATTCAAGTAATACTCCTGCGTGTCCTCGCCTTCCGGCTCCAAAAAGAGCTGATGTTGGGGTTTATCGGAAAAAGTCACAATCTTTGTTTCGATACTAGGACAATAACGCGGACCGATACTCTTGATTTGTCCGTTATACAAAGGAGAATCCGGCAAACCTTCACGAAGGATCTCGTGGCAACGCTCATTGGTAAAACAAGTCCAACAACTCAATTGCTTCAATTCACGATGCGAAGTTTCCAAATAAGAGAATTTATGAAAATCATCTTCGCCCGGTTGTTCCGTCATTTCCTCAAAATGAACACTCCGAGCATCGATACGAACCGGCGTACCGGTTTTCATCCGATCCGATTTAATTCCCAAAGACACCAATTGTTCGGTCAATCCGACCGATGCCGGTTCCGAAATACGTCCGCCATGTATCTGAGTCCGCCCGATATGCATCAAACCATTCAGGAACGTTCCGTTCGTCAAGACCACCGCCTTGGCATGAAACTCCACTCCCATTCCCGTACGGACACCGCACACCTGATTATCTTTGATGAGCAGCTCCTTCACCATATCCTGCCACATCCACAAGTTCGGTGTATTCTCCAAAATAGAGCGCCAGCAAGTGATGAAACGTGCACGGTCACTTTGAGCACGCGGACTCCACATAGCCGGCCCCTTACTCCGGTTTAACATACGGAATTGAATAGCCGTCCGGTCGGTCACGATTCCCATAAAACCGCCCAAAGCATCAATCTCCCGGACAATTTGTCCTTTTGCGATTCCACCTACCGCCGGATTACAACTCATCTGCGCAATCTTATTCATGTCCATTGTAATCAGCAACGTCCTCGAACCCAAATTAGCCGAGGCCGATGCCGCCTCACATCCGGCGTGACCCGCGCCTACCACTATCACATCGTAATCGAATCTCATTTCGTTAAATCTTTATTTGTGATGCAAAGATAGTGAGAAATCGGCAATCTTACGGGGCAGAGCTCAGGTAAAGCCATTTTTTAACCCGCAAAATAGCCCCATTTTTCGGGCAAATAGTCGAGCCGTTCAAAAAAATCGCCTTCTCGCGGAGTTAAAACGACCTATTTTTGCATTTAAAATATTGTATATTAATAGCTTATAGCAATTTTCAAGGTTTACCCAAAATGGAGCATTTAGAAGGAATCATGCCTCCTTCTCCAACCTTTGCTACTTAGAAGCTGGAATAAAATCAAAGCGACTTCTTATTGTTAAAAAATAACGATTATTTTCATGCCTATCATTGCCAACGATTATGCCTATGTTTGTTTTCGTTTATGCCTATCTTTTCCGACAAAGAATACGTACTTTTTTCACGATAAGCCTCATGCAATATTTCCCCCAAATTTGGTCAGGCATCCACACATTTACGCTTTTTATCGTATCTTTGTAAGGAAATGTCAATAAAACACGAAACAACCTAAAACGAATAAAAAATGAAACTCAACAAGATTCTGGTATGTGTCTTGCTCCCGTTAAGCGGATTGATGGCACAAACAACAGATTACCCTTTCCGGAATCCGGACCTGCCCTTGGAGGAACGGATTGAAGATTTGCTCTCCCGCCTGACCCTGGAAGAGAAAGTACAAATGATGAAACACGAATCACCCGCTATTCCGCGCTTAGGCGTTCCGGCATACAATTGGTGGAACGAAGCTTTGCATGGTGTGGCCCGGACAAAAGAACGGGTTACGGTTTTCCCGCAGGCCATCGGTATGGCGGCTACCTTCGATACGGAAGCCTTACAGAAAATGGGTGAAATAACCTCGTCAGAAGGGCGTGCATTGTTTAACGAAGATCTGAAAGCCGGGAAGACCGGTGAGATTTACCGGGGATTAACCTATTGGACTCCGAATATAAATATCTTCAGAGATCCGCGTTGGGGACGTGGACAAGAGACCTATGGCGAAGACCCGTACCTGACCTCCAAGATGGGAACAGCTATCGTCCGGGGGCTGGAGGGAGATGATCCGTTCTACCTGAAAGCCACGGCTTGTGCCAAGCATTATGCCGTGCATAGCGGACCGGAAGGAAACCGGCACGTATTTGACGCGCACGTATCGGCCTACGATTTATGGGACACCTATCTCCCGGCATTCCGCGAATTGGTGGTTAAGGCGAAGGTACATGGCGTGATGTGCGCCTATAACCGGTTGGACGGGCAGCCCTGTTGCGGGAATAACGAGCTTTTACAAGATATCTTGCGCAATCAATGGAAATTTGAAGGGTATGTGACTTCGGATTGTGGAGCCGTTTACGACTTTGCCCATTATCATAAGACCCATGTGGATGATACGGAAGCCGTAGCCTCCGCTCTGCTGAACGGGACCGATCTGGAATGCGGAAACCTCTACCCTCGCCTATTGCAAGCGGTAGAAAAGGGATTGATTTCGGAAAAAGAGATTAATGTCTCGCTCAAAAGATTATTGGAAATACAGTTCCGTTTAGGGTTTTATGACCCGCAAGAGAGAGTTCCCTATTCTCATATCGGCAGGGAAGTGATAGAATGTGATGCCCATAAACAACATGCTTATCGCATGGCACAAGAGTCGATGGTATTGTTGAAAAATGAAAAGATTCTCCCGTTAGACGCATCCAAAATAAAACGCATCTTACTGATCGGGCCTAACATGAACAACGAACAGACCCTCCTGGCCAATTATTTCGGTGTCCCCTCCGAAATCATTACTCCTTACAAAAGCCTGGCGAAACGTTATGGAAATCAAATAACCATAGATACCCTGACCGGAGTAGACATTGTCCGCCCCTTGGCATGGGCTCCTTCCGCCAAAGAGATAATCCAACGGGCAAAAAAAGCAGATGTCATCTTATTTATCGGAGGAATCAGTGCCGATTATGAGGGAGAGGCCGGTGATGCCGGAGCCGGGGGATATGCCGGATTTGCCAGCGGAGACCGTACCTCGACCGAACTTCCATCCGTACAAACAGAACTCTTGAAAGAGCTGAAAAAAAGCGGAAAACCAATTGTACTGGTAAATATGTCCGGATCGATTATGAACTTCAGTTGGGAAAGCCGGAACGTGGACGCCATACTTCAGGCATGGTATGGAGGGCAATCGGCCGGTGACGCGATTATGGACGTATTGTTCGGAGCGTATAATCCGGCCGGACGTATGCCGGTGACGACCTATATGAATACCGAAGACCTCCCTCCTTTCGAGGATTATTCGATGGCTAACCGGACATACCGGTATTACAAAGGAGATGTACGTTATCCCTTCGGATATGGATTAAGTTATACTACGTTCCAATACACCGAACCGGAAAATGTATCGGTTATCCAAACCGGAGAGAATCTCCAGATAAGTACAACCGTAACCAATACGGGGAAACGCTCGGGAGATGAAGTGGTACAGCTCTATGTGATACACCCGCAAAACCCGAATGTGCGCACTCCCATCTGCTCCTTAAAGGGATTCCAACGGATTCATTTGGATAAAGGAGAGAGCCGGAAAGTATCCTTCACGCTTACTCCGGAAGAGCTGGGATTGGTAGACCAAGAGGGGAATCTTGTCGAGAAGGCCGGGAAAATAGATTTGTATATCGGAGGAGGCCAGCCCTACAAATCGGAAGGTGATTTCTCATCGGTAGTAATCCAAGGAGATAACTATACGATATATTAGTTCTTGAGTTTGTTAGTTTATAGTTATAAGTTTTTGGATTTCTACTATTATGAAAAACATAGCTTTATTCATTATTTGCTTGTTTTTTCTTTCTTGCTCAAAAGAGGCACCTGTCGTTTATTACAAAACCGCTGAGTTTAAAGAGCAATTAGAGCGATTCAGCCTCGATAGTGCCACAATGTGTTATTTT
>DWYO01000074.1 GCA_019118725.1 Candidatus Parabacteroides intestinavium
CTTGATTTACTATGTTTTAGTCTTGTTTTCGAGGAAAAACGCAAAATATATTTAACTTTGCCTCGCAAAAATATAGTTTTTATGATGAATCAAAATGGAGGATTTCTGGAACAGATTCCAGTTGTAACAAAAAATCTTATTATTATCAACCTGTTGTTTTGGGTAGCCAGCCTCGCGCTTCCCAAGGCAGGCATCGATCTGGTGAACATCCTGGGGCTACATTTCGTGGGAGCTGAGGATTTCTACCCATTCCAAATCATCACCTATATGTTCATGCACGACACACACTCGTTTGCACACGTGTTCTTTAATATGTTTGCAGTGTATATGTTCGGGCGTGTACTGGAACAGGTGTGGGGGCCAAAACGTTTTCTGATATTTTATATGGTAACGGGAATCGGTGCAGGACTCATCCAGGAACTGGCATGGCTCTACGACTTGAGGGATGTAGTTTACGCTCCGCAGGAGCTCGTCAACATCGGTGGCGGACAAATCTTGAACAAACCCGCGTTTTACAACCTCTTCGTGACGGTAGGTGCTTCGGGAGCTGTATTCGGCATTCTGCTCGCTTTCGGCATGATGTTTCCGAATGTACCGCTTTATATTATGTTCGTACCCATCCCCATCAAAGCAAAATACTTTGTCATCTTCTACGGATTGGCTGAGCTGTTCCTGGGCGTAGCCAGCTTCCAAGGAGATAGCGTGGCGCACTTTGCCCATTTGGGAGGAATGCTGTTCGGCTATATATTGATTAGAATCTGGAGAAAGAAAAGTTTAAACAATGGACCATTTTATCTCTAATCTTAAAGTGAAGTTCCTGGAAGGTGACCTTTTGCTCCGCCTTCTCTATATAAACATAGGTATGTTTCTGCTGATCCGGCTGGCAGACGTGCTCCTAATGCTGTTCAACTACCCCTTTGCGCCAATATTGCGCTATCTGGAGTTTCCGTCCGCACCAATGGAGTTCCTCCTTCAGCCTTGGAGCCTGCTGACCTATATGTTCACGCACTACGATGTACTGCATATCCTGTTCAACATGCTTTGGCTTTATTGGTTCGGACGTATGTTCCTGACCTATTTCGATGCGCGAAAGCTGTTCGGAGTCTATCTGCTGGGCGGGATATTTGGGGCATTGCTGTTTATGGTGGCCTACAATCTGTTTCCCTACTATGCCGATGCCGCGTCATGCAGCTACTTGTTAGGTGCTTCAGCTTCGGTCATGGCAGTAGTGTTCGGTGTCTCCTTCTATGCCCGCGATGCCGAGGTGATGCTATTCCTGTTCGGACGCATCAAGATATTCTATCTGGCACTGCTTACTCTATTGCTCGATCTGTTATCAATCACTTCGGGCAATGCCGGCGGTCATCTGGCCCATATCGGAGGAGCATTATTTGGTATCTGGTTTGCCTCGCGGATGCGTTCGGGGAAGGACTTGACCCGCACGTTGAACCGACTACTGGACAACGTGTCTAATCTGTTCCGCAAGAAACCGAAAATGAAGGTTACCTACAAGCGAACAGAGACCGATTACGAATATAAGGCGCGGAAACGGGAGGAGGAGATGCAACTCGACGCGATACTGGACAAGCTGAAGCGTTCCGGTTACCAAAGTCTGTCTGCCGAGGAAAAAAAGCAATTGTTTAATGCCAGCAAAAAATAATCGCCATGAAAATCTTGCGGATTGTGTTTCACTCTTTTCTGCTGACAGCCCATGTCATCATAGCCTTGCTCTTTCTGGTATCAGCATTATCCGACAAGATTTCACCGGAATACTCTACCCTGTTCGCCTATCTCGGACTGGGGTTCCCCATTTTTTGCCTGCTTAACTTTCTCTTTGTCCTATACTGGCTTTTTACCCAAGAATGGCGTTTCATCTGGATCGGCCTGTTGGCGTTTCTCCTAAGTTGGGGGCAGGTGCAGCTTTATTTCCCGCTCCACTCACCGACCGATGATATTCCGAAAGAGCATACCATCAAGCTACTGACCTACAACATTATGGCTTTCGGCTACAAAGAGCATACTCCGGAGAAACCCAACCCGACAATCCGCTACATTGCCGAATCGGGAGCCGACATTGTCTGCCTGCAGGAATATGCGGAAGATACACAGAAAAAGTACCTCACCAAGCAAAAGATATACAAGGAACTGGAGATGTACCCCTATAAATCGGTTGTCTATCTGACCCGTACCGGACGATTGCGCAACGGAATAGCTGTTTTCTCCAAATATCCCATCATCAAAAGCGAACGGATCAATTACAAAAGCGAGTCGAACGGATCAGCCCTGCACCAAATCCGGATAAACGACAAGATCCTGACTTTGGTCAACAATCATTTGGAATCCTTCAAGCTAACCACTGAGGACCGGTCGCGTTACTCTTCGTTCCTGAAAGAGATGGATTCGGAGAAACTCGAGGACCTGCGCGGTTCACTCCAACAGAAGTTAGGCACCGCATTCAAAATACGCGCCTCGCAAGCCCGTGCCATAGTAGCGGCGGTAGATTCCGTTCAGACCGACTATACGATAATATGTGGAGACTTCAACGATACACCTATCTCCTATGCGCATCATACCCTACAGCAAAACCTGGTAGATGCTTTTTCTGAGTCAGGACGCGGCATGGGAATCTCCTACAATGAGAATCTTTTCTGGTTTCGCATTGACCATATCCTGCATTCCCCCAACATGAAATCGTATAACTGTACGGTGGGTGATGTGAAATACTCCGACCATTATCCCATGTGGTGCTATCTGAAACTGGAATAAATAGGCCACTTCCGATATGACAAACTGATTAATTCAACGTTCATTCTTGAAATACTTCCCTACACATGCTCTATTTTTTGTATTATCGTGTATCTTTGCAGCATAAAATAGGACGAAATGGACAATAACGAAGTCAAATTGATTAATATCCGACAAGTGTTACGTCAGAAAGCGCCTTCGGTATCCCGAAAGATACCCGATTTTCTGGTGAATTATCTGATTCGTATTGTACACCAGGACGAACTGAACGACATCATCCTGCGTTATCAAGACCAGGAGGGTGTGGAGTTCATGGAATCATTGATTCGTTATTTCGATTTGACCTTACAGGTCCACGGGAAAATCCCGGAAAGCGGGCGGTATATATTCGTCTCCAATCACCCATTAGGCGGAATGGACGGAATTTGCCTCTCAGCACTGATTGGCAGGAAATATGACGGGAAGATCCGTTATTTAGTCAATGATCTGCTGCTCTACCTCCGCAATCTGCAATCCATTTTCGTTCCCATCAATAAACATGGCAATCAAAGCAAAGACAATGCACGCCGGATAGAAGAGGCGTATGCCTCTGACAACCAAATAATCACATTCCCCGCCGGACTATGCTCCCGCAAAATCAAGGGACAGATAACCGATTTAGACTGGAAGAAGTCATTCGTCCAAAAAGCGGTACAATACCAACGTGATGTGGTTCCGGTCTATTTTGACGGGCAGAACTCCGCCCGCTTCTATCGGCTGGCGAATCTGCGCAAGTCTTTGGGCATAAAGATGAATTATGAAATGATCTACCTGCCAGACGAAATGTTTCGTGCCCGGCATCAGACATTTCCCATCTATTTCGGAGAACCTATTTCGTGGAAAACCTTCGATTCCGGACGCAAACCGGCGGAGTGGGCGGATTGGGTTAAACAAATCGTCTATCGTCTAAAATGAATAACTCTATGCAGGATATCATCCAACCTATCGACCGCAAATTACTGAAGGCAGAGTTAACTCAAGGAAAAATGCTCCGCCGGACCAACAAGTCAAATAACGAGATTTATGTTGTAACGGCCCATGACGCGCCGAACGTCATGCAGGAAATAGGTCGCCTGCGTGAAATTGCATTTCGCTATTATGGCGGGGGGACAGGGCTCCCGGTGGATATCGATGAATACGATACCATGCCGGACGCTTACCGACAGTTAATTGTCTGGAATCCAGCCGAGGAATGCATCTTGGGGGGCTACCGTTTCCTTTGCGGATCGGATGTCCGACAGGACGAATCCGGAAAACCGTTGCTGGCCACCTCGCATCTGTTCGATTTCTCTCCGGAGTTCATCCAAAATTATTTGCCCTATACCGTAGAGTTAGGACGCTCATTTGTTGCACTGGAATATCAGGCTACCCGATCGGGCAATGCACGAGGCCTGTTTGTCCTGGATAATCTTTGGGACGGATTAGGAGCCCTCTCTGTAATAGACCCCTGCCTGCAATATTTCTTCGGCAAGGTAACGATGTATAACACCTACAATACAGAGGCTCGGAACATGATTCTCTATTTTCTGAAGCTTCACTTCCCGGATAAAGAGCACCTGGTTACTCCCATCCATCCTTTACAAACGGATATAGATGAAGAAAAGATGAAAGCACTGTTTTGCCATGATAACTTCAAGGACAATTATAAAGTGCTGAATCAAGAGGTCCGTAAGTTCGGCATCAACGTCCCGCCTTTGGTAAATGCTTATATGAGCCTTTCTCCGAAGATGCGTGTATTCGGCACGGCCATTAACCATGAATTTGGAGAGGTGGAAGAAACCGGTATTCTCATTAAAATAAACGAGATCTTGGAAGAGAAGAAAAAGCGGCATATCGAAACCTTCCTGAAGGAAGAATGCCTGAATCCGCATTTGATCAAAAAATAAAAAACATCCCCCAAAGCGAGGGAATACACCCAAAAAGAAAAGAGGTCTGCAACAATTGCAAACCTCTTTTCTTTTTTGGTGGTCCCACTTGGGCTTGAACCAAGGACTCCCTGATTATGAGTCAGGTGCTCTGACCAACTGAGCTATAGGACCAATATTTCAACTATCACTTGAAATCGGCTGCAATATTACTACATATTCTTGAAATACGCAAATATTGCAGCACTATTTTACAAATCTTCACTTCTTTCCGGATTCCGTCCCGGCAAATTCCATCAGATAAGCCTTGATGAAACCATCAATCTTTCCATCCATGACACCGGTAACGTCCGAGGTCTGGTAATTGGTACGATGATCTTTGACACGCCGGTCGTCAAACACATAACTCCGGATCTGCGAGCCCCATTCAATCTTCTTCTTACCTGCTTCCACCTTTTCCTGCTCCGCCATACGGTGCTTCAACTCCTTGTCATACAAAATAGAACGCAACTGGCGCATCGCATTCTCACGATTCTTGGGCTGGTCGCGCGTCTCAGTATTTTCAATCAAGATTTCCTCTTCCTCACCGGTATAAGGATCCTTAAACTGATACCGCAAACGGACTCCAGACTCCACCTTATTTACGTTCTGACCACCGGCTCCCCCCGAACGGAACGTATCCCATGAGATAGCCGCCGGATCAATCTTAACCTCGATTGTATCATCCACCAAAGGAGTAACGAATACGGACGCAAACGAGGTCATTCGCTTACCTTGTGCATTATAAGGAGATACACGCACCAAGCGATGCACACCATTCTCACTCTTCAGATAGCCATAGGCATAATCCCCTTCGATATTCAGCGTAGCGGTCTTGATACCGGCCTCATCGCCATCCTGGTAATTGGCAATCGAAACTTTATATCCGTTCGCCTCCGCCCAGCGGGTGTACATACGGTAAAGCATCGATGCCCAATCTTGGCTTTCGGTTCCACCGGCTCCGGAATTTATCTTGAGTACACAGCTCATTTGGTCGGCCTCATCCCGCAACATATTGCGGAATTCCAGATTTTCGACCAGTTCCATAGCTTTCGCATAGGCTGTATCCAATTCCTCTTCCGAAACAATACCTTCTTTTACATATTCATACGCCAACTGAACCTCATCGGTAGCGGCTTTTACTTCATTATACAGTTCAATCCATTTTTTCAGGTCTTTCACCTTCTTCATCTGAGTTTCCGCCCGTTTGGCGTCTTCCCAGAAACCGGGGTCCTGCGTACGGAGTTCTTCTTCCTCTAATTGAATCGTCTTCCCATCGATGTCAAAGATACCCCCTCAGCGCCTGCTCGCGCTCCACTACATCATGTAGCTGGTCTGTTGTAATCATATTTATATGTTTATTATTAGTAATTCGACATGCAAAGATACGAATAAATTGATCGTTTTCGTTCACGCCTATATTTTCCAGGCTTATTCAGCATACATTTTCTCAATCTCTTGAGCATAATGTTCCGCCACTACGCGCCGACGCAACTTCAAGGTATCGGTCAGCTCACCATTCTCTATCGAGAAAGGATCCGGAAGCAGGGTGAAACGCTTGATTTTCTCATAAGAAGCCAGCTCGCATTGGCGTTCTTCAATATGCGCTTGTATCAATTTGCGAATCCGCTCATTCCGGGCCAAATCGGCATGAGAGGCATAAGCTATGCCCTGCTCTTTGGCATATTGCTCCAACAACGTATAATTGGGGACAACCAATGCGCTTACAAATTTGCGTTCATCCCCTATCACCGCAATCTGTTCAATATACGGGTCATTGGTTATGCTCAGCTCAATAGCCTGCGGAGCAATATATTTCCCATTGGATGTCTTATACAAATCCTTGATACGCTCTTTGAAATAAAGCGTATTACCCTCCAGTCGTCCGGCATCGCCTGTACGGAAATAGCCATCCTCCGTAAAAGCCAACGCATTTTCTTCCGGACGTTTGTAATATCCGGACATAACCGTTTTCCCTTTCACCAGGATTTCATCATTCGCCGGATCGATCTTTACCTGCAAATCCGGCTGAATCACTCCGATCGAACCGATTTCGTAATTCATATCCGGGAAAAAACAAACCGTAGCGGTCGTCTCGCTCAATCCATACCCATAATATAGCGGAATATTCACCGACAAAAGGAACTCCAACACCTTATCCGAAAGCGGGGCACCGGCCACAGGGAAGAATTTCCCATTCTGGAGGCCTAATACCCGTTTCAAAAGCATGAAAACGGTCTTGTCATAAAATTCAAACTTTGCCTTTAACTTTAACGGGGCCTTCAGACCTTTCCGGCGATAATTCAAGATATAATCATGCCCCGTCTGAATCGCATCACGAAATACTTTCTGCATGGTAGGCGAAGAGCTGTTTATCTTCTCTTGTACCCCGATATAGACCTTTTCCCAAAAGCGCGGAACATTTGCCATATTGGTTGGTCTGACCTCCGGCAAGGTCTGTTGGATCATCTTCGGATCCTGATTTATAGCGACACATCCGCCTTTCACCAAGCAAACACACGTCCATCCCATTCCGAATATATGCGTCAACGGAAGGAAACACATGCATACATCCTTATCGTTCACTTGCGGAATACGGAGATTGTGCGTCCGCATCGCCTCCAGGAAATTCGCGTGTGTCAAAACAACCCCTTTAGACTGGCCGGTAGTACCTGATGTATAAATAATGGTAGCTATATCTTCAGGCAAAGCCTGACTGGTACGTATTTTCACCAGACTCTCAGCATGAGCGTTATTTCCCAGCCGGATAAAATCATCAAAGTAGACAGAGGTTTTATCTTCCGGGTTCAACCGGACAGAAGAGTCGAAGACAATCAGGCGTTTTAAAACGTCCGGCATCTGCTTTTGCACGATCCGGGCATTGTTATATTGTAATTGTTCTCCGACAAAAAGCGTATGAATCTGAGCATCCTGCACCATAAAAGCCACCTGTGCCGGAGAGCTGGTCGCATACATCGGAATCTCGACAATCCGATTCGCGTATGCACCGAAACAAGTATAAAGGAATTGCGGCATATTTTGGGAATAGATGCCGATGTTCTCCTGAATTCCCATACCACTATCGGCCATAGCCTCGGCCGTAAGTGTCACCTGGTCAGAGAATTCAGCCCATGAAACCTTCAACCATTTTCCGGTAGCATTATCCCGATATTTTAATGCTGTACGATTCCCGTATTTCTCAGCTTGCTTTTGTATTAACTCAGCAAAATGATAGTAAACCATAATATAGTCTTTTGTATTTCCGCTACAAAAGTAACCTTTTTCTATCACAATTGCTAATATACCCTAAATTATTACACAATAATCGGGAAAATGTGCAACATAGAACACACTTTCATGCATTATTTCCGGAAAATATATCCCAAAGAAA
>DWYO01000075.1 GCA_019118725.1 Candidatus Parabacteroides intestinavium
TCATAAAATTGATAGTGACTCTCATAGCTCTTTCCTTCCTACCAGCTCCTGGAGTAACGGCTCAGGAAAAAGCCTATCCTAAAAACGGCGAAGGCATTGAGCTATTCTTGAAACGCTTTAACCGAATCGGATATGCTTATCAGAAAGAATTTATTCAGATCAACAAAAAGAAGTTAGGACGTAACAATACACTGATAGCCGGTGTCAAATATACCCTTCCTCCTTTACGTAAAGGCACGGAGAAAGAGGTCAACGTCGATCTGAATAAAAAAAGAAAAGCGTATGAGCCTTTATTCGGGAAAAAGCTGGCCGATTATTCCCCCGTCACCTCCGAACTGAAAGGTGCCTGTTTCTATTTAGTCAGCGGACATGGGGGACCTGATCCCGGAGCTATCGGGAAAATAGGCAATCGGGAGTTGCATGAAGATGAATATGCGTATGATATCATCTTGCGTGTAGCCCGGAATTTGATGCAACGAGGAGCAAAAGTACATATCATCATTCAGGATAAAAAAGATGGCATTCGAGACGGCATGTACCTGAACAATTCCAAACGTGAGACCTGCATGGGGGCTCCGATTCCCCTGAATCAGGTAAGCCGGTTGAAACAACGTTGTGATAAGATAAACGCGTTGATGAAAAAAGACAAAGAACCGTATAAAAGAGCTTTGTTTATCCATATAGACAGCCGGAGCAAGGGCAAACAGATGGATGTGTTCTTTTACCATGCGGGAAGCAAGCAAGGAAAGAAACTGGCCAATACCGTCAAAAAGACATTCAAACGCAAATACGCCCGACACCAACCGGGAAGAGGTTTCAAGGGGACGGTAAGCCAACGGGACTTATATGTTTTGCGCAATGCCAATCCGGTCTCTCTCTTCATCGAAATCGGGAATATTCAGAACAAATATGACCAGCAACGTATCGTATTAAGCAACAATCGCCAGGCTTTGGCCAATTGGATTAGCGAGGCGTTTGTTACCGATTATAAACAATCATCCAAATGAACAACGAAATACCCAAAATGAATTTATCTCCTTTTGCCAATCCGGTTTATGTCATGCTGAAACCTATCGGTTCGGTGTGTAATTTGGCTTGCGAATATTGCTATTACTTAGAGAAAGGCAAATTTTATCCGGACGCGAAAAGTAACATCCTGACCGATGACCTACTGGAAAAGTTCGTCCAAGAATATATGGAATGTCAAACCATGCAAGAGGTTCTCTTCACCTGGCATGGCGGAGAGCCTTTGATGCGTCCCATAAGTTTTTATAAACGTGCCTTGGAACTGCAACGTAAATATGCCCGAGGCAGACGCATTGACAATTGCATCCAGACAAACGGAACATTGCTTACGGATGAATGGTGCCGTTTCCTGAAAGAAAATCATTTTCTGGTGGGAATTTCTATTGACGGACCACAAGAGTTTCACGATGAATATCGGCGTAACCGCCAGGGGCTACCCTCCTTTTATAAAGTAATGAAAGGAATAGAACTTCTGAAAAAACATGGTGTAGAGTATAATGCCATGGCGGTAGTAAACGACTACAATGTAGATTATCCGCTTGAGTTCTATCATTTTTTCAAGGAGATAGATTGCCACTACATCCAATTCTCGCCCATCGTGGAACGTCTCTCTTCACATACAGACGGCACTCGGCTCACCTCACCCGAGCAACAAAATGAAGAGATCCGTTTGGCACCCTTCTCGGTAGATCCCGAGAAATGGGGGGATTTTCTTTGTACCTTGTTCGATGAATGGGTCCAGAAAGATGTCGGAAATTTCTACATCCAGCTTTTCGATGCTACATTAGCTAACTGGTTTGGCGTACAGCCGGGAGTCTGTTCCTTGGCAAAGACTTGCGGACATGCCGGTGTCATGGAGTTTAACGGGGATGTCTATGCCTGCGACCATTTTGTATTTCCGCCCTATAAATTAGGAAATATCCGTACAAAAACATTAACTGAGATGATGTATAGTCCGGAGCAGTTGCAGTTCGGAGCCGATAAGCAAAAGAAACTTCCCCGACAATGCCGGGAGTGCGAATTTCTTTTTGCCTGTAATGGAGAATGCCCCAAGAACCGGTTTCTGCATACAGCTGACGGGGAGGCGGGATTGAATTATCTGTGTAAAGGGTACCTGAAGTATTTCAAGCACGTCGCTCCATTCATGGATTTCATGAAAGCAGAATTACAAGCTCAACGTCCGCCAGCCAATATTATGCAACATATCAAAATAGAAAATGGCGTAATCCGGCTATAATCCCGATTCCGCATCTTGGGAATTTGGTGAATCCCCATTCTCGAAGTATCTTTGCATATATATAAAGGAAAAACAACCAATAAAAATCAAAAATATGGCAACAATAGGAACCCCCATGTCACCAACCGCAACCAAAGTAGTGCTTTGCGGAAGTGGTGAATTAGGAAAAGAATTTGTAATAGAGTTGCAACGTTATGGTGTAGAGGTTATTGCTTTAGACAAATATGCCCATGCACCGGCCATGCAGGTGGCAGACCGTTCGTATGTTCTTTCGATGCTGGACGGAAAAGCGTTACGAGAAATCATAGAAAAGGAAAAACCGGATTATATCGTACCCGAAGTAGAAGCCATAGCTACCCCTACCTTGTTGGAATTGGAGAAAGAGGGCTTTCATGTCATTCCTACGGCTAAAGCCACTTGGCTGACTATGAACCGTGAAGGCATACGTCGGTTGGCTGCAGAAGAGTTAAATTTGCCCACATCCCCTTATCGTTTTGTATCGACCGAGGAGGAGTTCAAAAAGGCTATTCAGGAAATCGGTATGCCTTGTGTGGTAAAGCCCATTATGAGTTCCAGCGGACATGGACAGAGTGTGATCCGCAAAGAAGAAGATATTGACCCGGCATGGCACTATGCACAAGAGGGCGGACGTGCCGGAGCAGGAAAGGTTATTGTAGAGGGATTCATTGATTTTGATTATGAGATCACTCAACTTACCGTTCGGCATATCGGGGGGGCTTCATTCCTCGAACCGGTAGGACATATACAAAAGAACGGGGATTACCGGGAATCCTGGCAACCCCAGATGATGAGTCCGAAAGCCAAAGAAAAGGCCCGTGAGATCGCCGGAAAGATTACGGAGGCGTTGGGTGGACGCGGTATCTTCGGTGTGGAATTGTTTGTCAAAGGGGATCATGTAATCTTTAATGAGGTTTCTCCCCGTCCGCACGATACCGGTATGGTGACCATGATTACGCAAGATCTTTCTCAATTTGCCCTTCATGCCCGTGCCGTCTTAGGCTTGCCGATTCCGAACATCCGCTTTTTAGGACCGGGTGCGTCACGTGCCATTGTAGTAGAAGGCGATAGTACGCAAGTTAGCTTCGGAAACCTGGATAAAGTATTGGAACAGCCTGATACCCAAATCCGTCTATTCGGTAAACCGGAGGTACACGATCACCGGCGCATGGGGGTTCTTTTGGCTCGTGCCGAAAATACAGACGAGGCACGGTGCAAGACTCAAACCATGTTGGATAACTTGAAGATTACTTTGTAATTTTCTGATAAATTATTACTTTTGTACGTCATAAATCAAATGATATGACAACAAAGGATTAATTAAATTTATATTCTGTAAGAACCTATGGCAAAAATTACAAAAGAGGATGCTCTCCGATATCATGCGGAGGGCAAACCAGGAAAGATTGAGGTTATACCTACCAAACCGTATAGTACACAAGCAGACCTGTCGTTAGCCTACTCACCAGGAGTAGCTGAGCCTTGCTTGGAGATACAAAAAAATCCATTGGATGCCTACAAATACACCGCTAAAGGGAACTTGGTAGCCGTTATTTCAAATGGAACGGCCGTATTAGGTTTAGGAGACATAGGCGCTATGGCCGGTAAGCCGGTAATGGAGGGAAAAGGACTTCTGTTCAAGATATTTGCAGGCATTGATGTCTTTGATATCGAAGTAAACGAAAAAGACCCTCAAAAATTCATCGAAACGGTCAAAGCCATTGCTCCTACTTTTGGAGGTATTAATCTGGAGGATATCAAAGCTCCGCAATGTTTTGAAATCGAAACCCGCCTGAAAGAGGAACTGGATATTCCAGTCATGCACGATGACCAGCATGGAACAGCAATCATCTCGGCAGCGGGACTACTCAACGCGTTAGAGATTGCCGGAAAGAAAATTGACGAAGTGAAAATTGTAGTCAATGGTGCTGGTGCGGCTTCCATCTCATGCACGAAATTATATGTGATGCTGGGGGCACGCAAAGAGAACATCATCATGTGCGACAGTAAAGGGGTTATCTCTACCAACCGTACAGATTTGAACGAACAGAAAAGAGAGTTTGCTACATCTCATACCGAAATCAAAACATTGGAAGAGGCTGTCAGGGGTGCGGATGTATTCTTGGGATTGTCGGTGGCCAATGTATTGACCAAAGAGATGGTACGTTCCATGAATGCAAACCCCATAGTATTTGCCTTGGCAAATCCGAATCCGGAGATTTCTTATGCGGATGCGATGGAATCGCGCGAAGATATCATCTTTGCTACCGGTCGTTCGGATTATCCCAACCAAATTAATAATGTATTAGGGTTCCCATATATTTTCCGTGGAGCTTTGGATACAAGTGCTAAAGCTATCAACGAAGAGATGAAACTGGCTGCTGTAAAAGCGATTGCCAAACTGGCGAAAGAACCGGTTCCTGATGTGGTAAATGCAGCCTATAAATTAAAACGCACCTCTTTCGGACGTGATTATATTTTACCTAAAGCATTAGACCCGCGTTTGTTGACCCGGGTATCTTGTGCGGTAGCTAAAGCCGCTATGGACTCCGGCGTGGCACGTCGGCCTATTACAGACTGGGACGCTTATGCCAATCATCTGCGTGAAATGATGGGATACGACAATAAGTTATTGCGCTCCTTTACCGATATGGCCAAAGCGAATCCGAAACGGGTCGTGTTTGCCGAAGCCAACCATATCAATATGTTGAAAGCGGCTGCTGAAGCTAAGGCGGAAGGAATCTGCCAACCTGTTCTATTGGGCAACTGGGATCATTTGCATAAATTGGCCGCTGAGGAAAACATCAATCTGGACGGTATTGAAATCATCAATATGCGTTCAGAAGCAGAGACCGACCGTCGACACCGATATGCAAGAATACTCGCCCAAAAACGGGAACGCGAAGGGGTCACCTACTCGGAAGCCTGTGAAACTATGTTCGACCGGAATGCTTTCGGTATGATGATGGTTGAGACCGGAGATGCGGATGCTTTCGTTACCGGTGTATACAGTCGCTATTCGGAAGTAACCAAACTGGCTGAGCAGATTATTGGTATCCGTCCGACCTACAACCATTTCGGAGCTATGCATATCATCTCCGGGAAGAAAGGTACATTCTTCATGGCTGATACCTTGATTAACCGCCATCCGTCTACAGAGGTGTTGATCGATATTGCCCGCCTGACTCATGATGCGGTTAAGTTCTTCGCACACGAGCCGGTTATGGCAATGCTCTCCTACTCCAACTTCGGAGCAGACAAGCAGGGAAGTCCTTTGAAGGTACATGATGCCATTGATTATCTCCATAAAAATCATCCGGAGATGTTGATTGATGGAGAAATGCAGGTCAATTTCGCCTTAGACAAAAAATTGCGCGATGAAATGTATCCGTTCAACAAATTGAAGAACCGCGATGTAAACACATTGGTGTTCCCGAATTTGAGTTCAGCCAACAGTGCTTATAAGCTGATGCTTGAAATGGGGAATGTCGAATCTATCGGCCCGATCCAAATGGGATTGAATAAGCCAATTCACTTTACCGATGTGGAAAGTTCCACTCGCGACATCTTGAATTTGACTACAGTAGCTGTAGTAGATGCTATTGTTCAAGAGCAGATAAACAAGAACCGATAAATTTTTTAATCGTCTTATGAACAAAAGAGACGAGGTATATGTTATTCTAATAACAAATTATAAAGTATTAATTCTTTAATTACAAAACAAATGAAGAAGTATAGATGTACGGTATGCGATTGGATTTATGATCCGGCTGTAGGAGATCCTGAAGGAGGTATTGCTCCGGGAACAGCTTTTGAAGATATTCCGGAAGATTGGGTATGCCCGTTATGCGGAGTAGGAAAAGATGAATTTGAAGTCGTAGAAGAGTAATCAAATTATTAAGCAATTGAAATCGAGAATTGGAAATTGAGACAAATCATTTTCAATTCTCGATTTTCTTTTTTATTCCACTTCATCCGGCCAGGGCACCGGTTGACCGGTCGTTTTAAAAGCTGGACGTTGTGCATCTACCGAACGCAAATACATTCCAAGGTCACTTGACAACCGCTTTACCAATTCAGGATGATCAGCTACGAGATTGTGCTTTTCTCCGATATCCTCCTTTATATTATAGAGCTCTTTCTTCCCCTTTTCATAAAAGTATATCAGCTTCCAGTCTCCTTGACGAATCGTACAGGTAGCACCAATGCCCGGTCCTTGTTCATCCCAGATATTCGGGACGTTCCAATATAGGCTCCGGCCCGCTGAAGGATTACCCGTTTGCTTCAATAAGGGGACAAAACTAATGCCATCAATCGGCTGAGGAGTGTCATATTCCTCTATCCCGGCTATTTCCAAGATAGTCGGATAGAAATCTTCTATCATCACATACTCATCGCATTGCGTACCAGGTTTTACGACATGAGGCCAGCAGACGATCATAGGCTCACGTATTCCGCCTTCATAAGCAGAACCTTTTCCGGCTTTCAACGGATAATTTTGGGTAAAAAGCGGCTGATCCCGCCAACCAGCTCCGCTGGCATACCCTCCGTTATCCCCCATAAAGAGAATAAGGGTATTATCTGCTTCACCGTTTTCTTCCAACCAATCCAAAATATCACCCAGACTTTTGTCCATTCCCTCAATCAGAGAGGCGTATGCGGCTTCCTTATCCGACAGCCCTTTTTTCTTGTATTTTTCATAAAAGCGCATATCCTTATCGATAGGAACATGAATCGCATAGTGAGACATATACAAATAAAAAGGCTGATTGTAAGCTTTGGCTTTGTCTAAAGCCTTCAGTGCTTCTTGCGTCAACGCTTCCGTAAGGAATGCCCCACTCTGCCAGTAATCTCGCAGTCCGGGAATGACAAATTTGGAAGTAGAATGTCCCTGCTCATCATACCCGTAATTCAATTCGCTCAAATAAGTAGCCGGTCCTCCGGCTGCATGGCCTGCTATATTGACTTCAAACCCGAAATGAAGCGGATTCTCGCCCGGTGTATCAATAGCTCCCCAATGAGCTTTTCCACAATGAATCGTATGATACCCGTTTCTTCGGAGCAATTCTACGAAAGAGGTTCCTACAAAGGTATGCTCTATACCCGGTACTTGAGCGATTCCATTTACATTCCATTCCGGCAAGATGAGGTTTTCATTCTTCCCGTCTGTCGACTTATCGCGTTCAAGTGTCCAGTTCGTAACCCGATGACGCGCAGCATTACATCCCGTCATCAGACTACAACGGGTCGGAGAACTGATGCTACAAGCATACGCTTGCGTAAACATCATGCCCCGTTCTGCCAACCGCTCCATATTAGGCGTCTCGTATCGCTCATTATAAAAAGTCTTTTCTTTCCAGAAAGGCAAGGAGGTATCTTGCCATCCCATATCATCTACCAAAAACAGGATGATATTAGGCCGTTGCATCTCCGATTGCTCCGCCGATGACAAGACTGGGAGAAACAAAGAAGAAAGCAGAAGAGTTTGTTTTATCATATATTTCT
>DWYO01000076.1 GCA_019118725.1 Candidatus Parabacteroides intestinavium
CGTTATGAAGAGGCAGTGAATCTGATTGTAGAACATGTACACACATTAGGCGGGAAGTTGATTACCAGCGGTATGGGAAAAGCCGGACAAATCGCTATGAATATCGCAACAACGTTCAGTTCTACGGGGACACCGGCCTCTTTTTTGCACCCGAGCGAGGCTCAACACGGGGATTTAGGCATTGTCCGCGAACATGATATCATGTTATTGATTTCCAATTCCGGCAAGACACGCGAGTTGGTAGAGTTGGTTACATTAACACGTGGATTAGTCCCGGATATGAAATTCATCGTAATTACCGGTAATCCGGATAGCGCTTTGGCGCATGAAGCTACAATCTGCTTACCGACCGGTTCGCCGGCTGAGGTTTGCCCGTTGGGATTAACACCAACAACTTCGACCACAGTAATGACAGTAATAGGAGATATTTTGGTGGTCGGGACTATGAAAAAAATTCATTTTACAAATAAAGATTATGCGAAACGGCATCATGGCGGTTATTTAGGATCAAAAAGTCGCGAGCAGAGCAAGAACGAATAGAAGAAAATCGGAGTATGAGAAAAATAATTGGCATTGGCGAAACTATTTTGGATATCGTATTTAAAGACAATAAGCCTTATGCGGCTATCCCGGGTGGGTCTGTATTCAACGGATTGGTTTCTTTGGGGCGCTTGGGACAAGAGGTTCTTTTCATCAGTGAAATTGGGAATGACCGTGTCGGCGATATGATTCAATCTTTCATGGAGGAAAATCATATTTCCACCCAATATGTGGATCGGTTTCCAGATGGCAAAAGTCCGATTTCGCTGGCTTTTCTGGATGAGCATCAGAATGCCAATTATGTTTTCTATAAAGATTATCCGAAACAACGACTGGAAGTACCCTTACCTCCCATAGAGGAGGATGATATCTTCATCTTCGGTTCCTATTATTCCTTAAATCCAGTGTTACGCAAGCGGGTCCGTGAATTTTTGGAATATGCCAAGGAAAGGAACGCGATTATTTATTATGATCCGAATTTCCGTAAAGCGCATGCACATGAAGCTATTCATGTCATGCCTTCTGTACTGGAGAATTTCGAGTTTTCTGATATTATAAGAGGATCGGATGAGGATTTTCTGAATTTGTTCGGCGAAACTGATTTGGATAATGTGTACCGGGAACATATCCAGTTCTATTGCAATATTTTTCTGACCACCCGTGGAGCCGATGGCGCAGACCTTCGCACCAAGGATTGGATGCTTCATTTTGATGCTCCATCGGTTCAACCGGTCAGCACCATCGGAGCCGGTGATAATTTCAATGCAGGCATCTTATACGGATTGCTCAAATATGACATCCGAAAGAAAGATCTGCCCCATCTTACGCGTGAAGATTGGGAAAAGGTAGTCCGCTGCGGCATCGAACTCTCTACAGAGGTTTGTCAGAGTTATGACAATTATATTGCGAAGCGTAATCAATAAAGAGAAAGGCAATAACAATAGAATGGTGATGAGATATATTATAAGTATAATGGGCTTTCTGCTCACTTTCATGAGCTGTTCGTCTGACAAATGTGACGTCCGTGCACTTTGTGTGCGTGATGAGATAGGGAATTACATCATCAAGTGGGAAACCAATCCGCAAATTAAAGGCACGGTCAAGGTGTACGTTTCTGATACACCAGATAAGTTTGATATGTCTCAGCCTGTAATTTATGCAGACATCCAAAATGGGGTTGCCCGTTATGTTACCCAAGATAATTTGAAGCGGAAATATTTCCGAATTACTTTCAATGACGTCTGCCCGCAAGATATCGCGGCACGCTATTCGTTTATGGATCGCATCCAAAACTTTCGGGACTTAGGAGGTTATTCCGCACAGAAAGGCAAGCATGTAAGGTGGGGTATGATTTATCGTTCCGGATGTATAAGTCAGTATAGTGACCGGGATTCAATCCGACTTTTATTAAGTGGAATAAAAACGATTATTGATTTGCGCCCTCAAGAAGAAATAAACGAGCGTCCCATCCATTTCCCGAATGTGAAGGTTATTTCGATGCCGATTCTTGACGGGAATAAAGAAGACTTCTTAGAGCGTCTGATGGAAAACAAGGTACGCAAGCGTGATGGTAAGATTTACTTGGAAGATACCTATATCCGTTTCGTTACAGAATGCTCTGAGTCCTATGCACAAGTCTTGCAGATATTTTTGGATGAAGCGAATTACCCGATTCTCTTGCAAGGGACATTGGGAAAAGACCGCGTTGGTTATCTTTCTGCTTTGTTGCTTACAATGCTGGGGGTTCCGTATGATTCGGTCCTCAAAGATTATCTGGCTTCGAACCAATATATAGATCCGAGTTTCATGTCACAAACGGTTTCTTCGTTAAGTTCGGATGCACAGGAGACCATGACCACCCTGCTCCTTGTAGACGAATCATTTCTAGACATTGCCTACAAGGAAATCGATAAACAGTTCGGATCTTTTAAGGAATATCTGGAAGATGAACTGGATTTATCTGCTAAAAAACAAGAAAAGCTGAAAGATATCCTATTGAGATAGGATTAGGCTCATAAGATTTTCCTACCTTTGCACCGCAAAAAGGTATCATAATTTATCACCATTAACAATCGCGATTTGAAAACATTTGAAGAATTAGGAGTTGCCGCACCTATCCTGAAGGCAATTCAAGAATTGGGATATGAATCTCCCATGCCCGTTCAAGAGGAAGTGATTCCTTTTCTATTGGGAGAAGATAACGATGTAATAGCATTGGCACAGACAGGAACCGGAAAGACTGCTGCTTACGGATTACCCATATTACAGAAAATTGATGTGGAGAACTACCAGCCCCAAGCATTGGTATTGTGTCCTACCCGTGAATTGTGCCTGCAGATTGCAGATGATTTGAATGATTATTCCAAGTACATTGACCATCTGAGGGTTCTCCCGGTTTACGGCGGGTCGAGTATCGAGAGCCAGATCAAGACCTTGAAACGGGGCGTTCATGTTGTAGTAGCGACACCGGGCCGTTTGCTGGATTTGATGAACCGGAAAACAGTGAATCTGTCTGCTATCCGGAATGTAATTTTGGACGAAGCAGACGAGATGCTGAACATGGGATTTTCGGAGAGTATCGATGCAATTCTGGCTGAGGTTCCTACAACGAGAAATATGTTACTCTTCTCGGCTACCATGCCACAGGGTATCGCCTCCATTAGCAAGAAATATATGAACCATCCGAAGGAGATTGTCATCGGCCGAAAAAATGAAGGGAATAAGAATATCCGTGACATCTATTATATGGTTCGTGCTCAGGATAAATACCTGGCTCTAAAACGTATTGCCGATTTCTATCCGAATATTTACGGCATTATCTTCTGTCGTACGCGTAAAGAGACACAGGAAATAGCTGACAAGTTGATTCAAGATGGCTACAATGCCGATTCCTTGCACGGCGAACTGAGTCAAGCGCAACGGGATTATGTGATGCAAAAGTTCCGCATCAAGAATCTGCAGCTTCTGGTAGCTACCGATGTGGCTGCCCGCGGATTGGATGTGGATGATTTGACACATGTAATCAATTATGGGCTTCCAGATGAAGTAGAGTCATACACCCACCGTCGCGGACGTACCGGTAGAGCCGGGAAAACGGGTATTTCCATTTCTATTTGCCATGTGAAAGAAAAAAGGAAAATCAAGGAAATAGAAAAGGTTATCAATAAACAGTTTGAAAAAGGGGTAATGCCTACCGGAAAGGAGATTTGCGCGAAACAGCTGTTTAATTTGGTAGATCAGATTGAGAAGGTCAAAGTCAACGAAGAGGAAATCGCCGAGTTAATGCCTCAGATTTACCGCAAATTGGAATGGCTGGACAAAGAGGATATCATTAAACGCATGGTTTCCTTAGAGTTCAACCGGATGATCGACTATTATAAAGATGCGGATGAGATTGAGACTATTGATGACAAACCGTCACGCAAGGAAAAAGATGGAAAACGAAGCCGTAAGGCTGAAGAGGGTTTTACACGCTTGTTCATCAATTTCGGAAAGAAAGACGGCTTGTTTGTCAATGATCTGATTGATATTGTTCACCGATGTGTCAAAGGCAAAGTTCGGATAGGCAGGATTGACCTGATGGAAAAATTCTCTTTCTTCGAAGTAGAAGAAGCTGAAGCACGCCGTGTGGTCAAACGAATGAATGGATTTGAATTGGACGGACGTCGTATTTCTGTAGAATTCGCCCAAGAAAAGGCTGAAGAGAACGATAAGAAAGGCTCAAAAGGAAAAGGCCGCAAGCGCCGCAGCACAGCTCAGAACCGATTCATGCGTGAAAGCAAAAAGCGAACAGATAAGAAAAAACGGAAATAAACCCATCAAGTAAAGGCGGTGTGTCAGAAAGAGATATTGGCACACCGCCTTTAATATAGGATAATTCCGTATCTTATCAATCAAAGTATCGTCATCTTATCGGATAACTCATCCGTACATATTCAAACTCGGCAGCACCTGCGCCTTGTTGGAACAATCCGGGACGGGCTACACGATCCCATTGTACCAGACTTTTTTGCAGACCATTCTTCTCTTCTTGAATCGAAAGCCAACTCCGATTATCCAAACTATAGGAGAAACTTTCAGGATGTCCGCCTTTAACCTGCATACGCAAGTAGACGACAGCCTGGTTTTCCGGTAATGGAATCGGTTCACTCAATACTATATCCTCTCCGGATTTTACCATCTTCAGTTGCAAATTATCTCCTTGTACTCCAAAAGTGACATAGTTTTTATCATCCCCATACAGAGTAAGTCCTTTCCAAGCTTGATTCTGATTGGCAACAGCTGTCTCCATGCAATAAAGCGAAGCTTCCGGACGCAAACAAAGTGCGGTTCCTCCCGTGCAATCCGGTTTCAGTGTGCCTTGTAAAGACAAGCGTCCTTTTTCCAATCGGATATCCGGTGTAGAATAAGGATAATTCCACGACCAAGCTACATTCAATTTCCGTGAAGCGAAATCATCTTGAAAGGCGAACACCGGTTGTTGGGCTGTCCGAGGAAAAGGTGTAGGATGCTGCAATTTGGCCTCTTCTCCTTCCTTGAAATGGAACCAGTCATCTTCGCCTAAAACAATCTCCTGAAGAATCGGTTGGCGCCCCATAAAGAAATCATCTCCTGTCAGATAAGCATGGCAAAGATAAAACATCCGTCCGTCAGGAGTGGTGGCTATCGTACCATGCCCACAAGATTGTACGGTCTTCCCATCACCATGTAGAATTGGATTGCCTTCATATTTCTCATACGGACCTTTCAAATACTTGGAACGGGCAATTGCTACCGCATAATCACTCTGCGGCCCACAGCAACCGTTCACCGAATAAATCAGGTAATAATAATCACCGGCTTTCAGCCAATGTTGGCCCTCCATACCTCTTCGTTCGTCATCCTTCAACAAAGAAAATATTTCTCCATCCAAACGCAGACCATCATCCGACAATTTGCATCCTAACAACTCAATCGGACGTTTATCTAATCCGTAAGCCTTCCAACTGATATACAAATCACCGCCATCCTCCAGGATAAACGCGTCGATCGCCTCTGTGCCATATTCCACTACAACTCCGTGGTCCGTATAAGGTCCTGCCGGAGAATCTGCCGTTGCTACACCGATATACGAAATGCCATCAGATTTCCGCCGCGCGGTATAATAGACGTAAGTCTTACCTTTATACTGGAAAAGTTCCGGAGCCCAGAAAGAGGATTTGGTCCATTCCGGTTGCTGATCAAACAGGTGTCCGATCTGCACCCAATTGACCAGATCAGAAGATTGGTACAACGGATAGAACGGAGCCCACTCCGATGAGGTACCTGCTGCATAATACGTCTGATTCACCCGAATAATAGTAGGATCTGCCACATCTCCATGAATAACCGGGTTCTGATACGTTTGTTGGGCCTGCAGCCCGCAGAGACAACACAAGCCCAAAAGAGATAATACATGTTTTTTCATGTTCTATTAGTTTGTTTTTTTGTATAGCTGATCTTATTTCACCCAAATTTTCAATACTTCACCAATGACCGTCCGTTTATCGCCTTCTGCGGTCTCCCCTTGTTTGCTACATTCAATGATCATCCAGACCGCATCTTGCGAGAAGGGCTCCGGCGCAAACTGCAACGTATATACCTCACCGTCCTTCACCTGCTGATAGAAATGACTGTCCGCATCAAGCGTGATGGAAGCGATGTCCTTGCTGAACATTTTTCCGAATCCTTTCCATTCTGCTTGGTTCTCCGTAATGTTATTGTCGGCCATTTTAATTCGCAGAACACTTTGTTGCAGCAACTGAACCAATGTGCTCGGCATATCCTCTACCGACATAGCTTTGAAGCCTTCTGGAGTGCCTAATGCCGGAACGATAGGCGTAGCCGGAATGACTGCCTGCTTTCCCGGAGCAGTTACAGGTTCCGGTGCTGCGGTAGCTTCGGTCTCTTCTGGAGGCAATATTTGTACCCCGGCTTTCTGGAAAGCTTCTTCGGCACTTTGGAAAAGCGCATCGGCAAAATCGATGGTACCCCGGCGGAATTTGCCGGTGATGCGGTTCAATTTGCCTTTACGCAAAGCATATTGGTCGGTAATCCATTCCTCAGCTGCATATTTTTCCGGTTCACGTTGATAAGCGACAGAATATTCATAACGGATATTCGTCAACTTGATCCGGCAAGCGTTATCTTCACAATAAATCAAGGCTTGATAAGACATCAACGAACGGTCTAACGCCAAAATCGTACTGGAAAACACAATATATTCTTTGCCCGTTGCGGCAATTTCACCTCCCTCGGGGTTTTGAAACGCTACCCGACACTGCTGCCCCTCTTCATCATTAGTAACGAATCTCTCGTTCGCCCATTGCAAAGCGGTAGCATATACTTCCTGAAGGCTCATCGAGGGGGCGTCAATCTTTTTCGTAAAAACGACTCTTCCCTTTTCGACAGGGACAGCACCGTCCAGATATTTGGAATCATCTTGTGCTGACAAGAATAATGGCAAGAATGCCAACAGATAAAATACGTATTTCATGGAAATCTTTATTAATTTTCCGCCA
>DWYO01000008.1 GCA_019118725.1 Candidatus Parabacteroides intestinavium
AGCGGAAGCGGTAAGGATTCGTTCGGAGATATTTCGGATAAAAATCAGGAATTTTATGCCGGCGGGGATGCGTCTGCCGAGGCTGGAAACGAAAATAAAATAAACACCTAACGGAATAGCAAATTTGAGTAAAGCGTAGCGAACAGACTGAAAAAGCGTTCGTTACGCTATATTTTTCTCTTGTTCAAAAGCCAAGAAGAGACAGAATATGGACAAACGCAGCAAAAGTTCAGTTACTTTATCATTACCCGTGCGATGATGCAAATTTCTTGCGAAACCTAAATTTTGCATCGTTTGGCGTTATGTGTCGTATCTGTCGGTAACTCACTATGAATTAATTTTGTAACCAAAAAAAAGTGAGTTATGAGAAGTACATTTAAGGTATTGTTCTACGTGAAGAAAGGCAGTGAGAAACCCAACGGCAACCTGCCTTTGATGTGTCGCATTACGGTGGACGGAGAGATTAAGCAGTTCAGTTGCAAGATGGATGTTCCCTTGCGCCTGTGGGACGTGAAGAACAACCGTGCTTCGGGTAAGAGTGCCGAAGCGCAAAGAATCAACCGTGCCGTTGACAAAATCAGAGTGGAGATAAACCGCCGTTATCAAGAGTTGATGCAGACGGACGGTTATGTCACTGCTGCCAAGTTGAAAGATGCCTATCTCGGCATCGGTATCAAACAGGAAACCTTGCTAAAACTGTTTGAACAACACAACAGCGAATTTGCCAAGAAAGTGGGACACAGCAGGGCAAAAGGAACATTCCGACGTTATGTTACCGTCTGCAAGCACATCCGTGAGTTCCTACCCCATACCTACAAGCGTGAAGATATTCCGTTAAAAGAGTTGAACCTCTCGTTCATCAACGACTTCGAGTATTTCCTGCGTACTGAGAAAAAATGCCGCACCAATACCATTTGGGGCTACATGATTGTGCTGAAACACATTATTTCCATAGCGAGGAATGACGGTCGTCTGCCGTTCAATCCCTTTGCAGGGTACATCAACTCTCCCGAAAGCGTGGACAGAGGGTATATTACGAGAGAGGAGATACACACAATGATGAACACCGATATGCCCGACAAGACACACGAGCTTGTCAGGGATTTATTTCTGTTCTCCACCTTTACAGGTTTGGCATATTCCGATGTCAAGAACCTTACGGAAGACAACCTGCAAACATTCTTTGACGGAAATCTGTGGATTATCACCCGAAGAAAGAAAACTAACACGGAATCCAATATCCGATTGTTGGATGTTCCCCGAAAGATAATAGAGAAGTACAGGGGTATGACAAGAGATAATAAAGTATTCCCCATGCCGAGTAACACGACTTGCAACAAGAAGCTGAAAGCCATTGCCAAGTTGTGCGGTATAAAAGTCCACTTGACCTATCATGTAGCAAGACATTCGGCAGCGACCACTGTGCTGTTATCCAACGGAGTACCCATTGAAACCGTCAGCCGACTTTTGGGACATACCAACATAAAAACGACCCAAATTTACGCAAAAATCACAGCCCAAAAGATTAGTCAGGATATGGAAACATTGTCGCACAAACTGGAGGATATGGAAAAGAACATTTGCAATGCCATTCAGTAACCCTTAAATCAAACGATAATGAAAGAGGAAAGAAACATCATAACAATGAACGAGTTCGGCAATGTAGTTATGCCGAAAGATATACAGGCAACCGCCATGAGTGAGTGGGAGCTTTGCGAGTTGTTCAATGTAACCGCCCCGACTATCAGGGCAGGGATAAAGACACTCTGCAAGAACGGCATTCTGAATGAGTGTGAGATAAGGCATACCATCCGACTGTCCGACAAGTGCAGCATGGAGGTTTACAGCCTTGAAACGATAATCGCCCTTGCGTTCCGTATCGGCACATACAGTGCGAAGCAGGTGCGCAATGCCGTTCTTGAAAGACTGTACTTGCGAAAAGAGAAAACAAGCATCTTCTTTTCGCTGAACACCAACGGCATAGCCAAAGCCGAATACTTCTCGTAGCTGAATTGGTTGCACGACTGACGGAATCCATTCATTCAGTCACGAATAGAGTAATCAAGCCAGCGTGTCAGCATATAATCTGACCGACATATCAACAGGAACTCCAATTTTTTCTCCCGAAAAGCGTAATCCCCACATTCGTTTTTTGGGAGTTTTTTCGTCTGTCCTGCCCGACTTCCGTTCCAAACCATTGAAAGTTTTTTCTTCGGGGGCTATTTGTCACCGTTCTGCCGCGTTTTGCGTAACAACTTATCCGATAAATGCTTATACTTTTGTAGCTGGTATTTTTCAAACTTAAAACCATTTGATTATGTCAGCTAACAAACAACAAGACAGCCACAGACCGCCATCGGATGGTGGCATGGCAAAGGAGGAATTCATCCGAGTGGGGACTACGCTTTACAAGATTGTGGAGCAGCCCAAACTGAACGGAGGGTATGTAAGGAAACGCATAGCATGGAACAACGAAACCCTGCGCCAAGACTACGGCAAGGACTACATCGGCAGCGTTCCCAAGTATGACGGCTTCTGCACCGTACCCGAACACATCGGCTACCATCCCGTGGTCGGCAAGTTCCTTAACCTCTATGAACCGATAGACCACCAACCTAAAGAGGGCGATTTCTCGCATATCCAATCTTTGGTAGGTCACATCTTCGGGGAGCAATACGAGTTGGGCATGGACTACCTACAACTGCTCTACTTGTACCCCATTCAAAAGCTGCCTATCCTGCTGTTGGTATCAGAGGAACGCAACACAGGCAAAAGCACATTTCTGAATTTTCTAAAACTCCTATTTCAGAACAATGTAACCTTTAACACCAACGAGGATTTCCGTAGCCAATTCAATTCCGACTGGGCCGGCAAACTGCTTATCGTGGTGGACGAGGTGCTGCTCAACCGTAGGGAGGACAGCGAGCGGTTGAAGAACCTAAGCACCACACTTTCCTACAAGGTGGAAGCCAAAGGCAAAGACCGTGACGAGATAGCGTTTTTCGCCAAGTTCGTGCTATGCTCCAACAACGAGTACTTGCCTGTAATCATTGATGCAGGGGAAACACGCTATTGGGTACGCAAGATAGACCGCTTGCAGTCTGATGATACCGACTTCCTGCAAAAGCTGAAAGCGGAGATACCCGCCTTTCTTCATTTCCTGCAACACAGAACACTATCCACCGAAAAGGAAAGCCGTATGTGGTTTGCTCCATCGCTGTTGCATACCGAAGCCTTGCAGAAGATAATCCGCAGCAACCGTAACCGACTGGAGATAGAGATGCACGAGCTGATACTTGACATCATGGATAGTGTCGGCACGGACACATTCTCGTTCTGCTACAACGACATTCTTCTGTTGCTGGTACACTCGCAGGTAAAAGTGGAGAAGCACCAAGTCCGAAAGGTGTTGCAGGAGTGTTGGAAACTTACGCCTGCACCCAACGGACTGACCTATACCACCTACCAATTCAACTACAATCGGGAGTGTCGGTATGAGCCTGTAAAACGGGTCGGTCGTTTCTATTCTGTCACGAGGGAACAACTTGAATCCCTGTAATATCATTCTTTTTTTTGTTGAATTGATGAATAAGGATATAACTATGCTGACAATAAACAATATACACTCTCAACAAAATCTCAACAATCGAAAAGAGAAGTTGAGAGAGGAACAGCACCCGATTGTTGATTTCTCTTTTGGCGAGTGGTTTGTTGAGAAGATGTTGAGCAAATATCTTTCTGTAAATAAATGTGTTATATAAGCCATTCAACAAATCAACGTTTTTACAATCATCATCAAATCTATAGAATATCATGAACATACAAGAAGTTAAACAAATCAGAATCGCAGACTATCTGCAAAGTTTGGGTTACACGCCCGTCAAGCAACAGGGCAGCAGCTTTTGGTACAAATCACCGCTGAGAGAGGAAACGGACGCATCTTTCAAGGTAAACACAGAACTCAACAAATGGTACGATTTTGGACTTGGCAAGGGCGGTAACATCATCGCATTGGCAGCGGAACTCTACCATACGGAAGATGTAACCTGCCTGTTGAAGCGCATAGAGGAACGGACACCATACATCCGCCCTGCATCGTTTTCTTTTGGCAAGCAGCAATCCGACAACCGCACTTATCGGGTATTAAGAGTTGGCGAGCTGTCATCACCTGCGCTCATTGCCTATCTGCAAGAAAGGGGGATAGACATTGAACTCGCCAAAAGGGAGTGTAAGGAACTGCGGTTTGAGAATGCCGACAAACCCTATTTCGCCATCGGCTTCCCGAATATGGCAAGAGGGTATGAAGTGCGTAATAGATACTTCAAGGGATGTGTCGCCCCGAAGGACATCACCCATATCCGACAGCAAAAAGAGCCACGAACCGTCTGTTATCTTTTCGAGGGCTTCATGGATTATCTCTCGTTCCTGACCATCCGAGTAAAGAACAATCCGCAACACCCACGATTGAATGCACAGGATTACGTCATTCTCAACTCCGTTTCCAACCTCTCGAAAGCGGAAAGCATATTGGCAACCTATACCCGAATCGGCTGTTTCCTTGACAATGACACAGCAGGACGGAACGCATACGCCAACCTGCAACGGATGTTGGGTGACCGCTTGCAGGATATGTCGGTTCACTATGCAGGGTATAATGACTTGAACGAGTACCTGTGCAAAAAACTCTTGTCCCAATCGACAGAGCCGATAAAGGAGGAGAAGCAAGTACAATCCGCAAGGCGGATGATGCAGCCACCGAAAAAGAAAGGGCTGAAAATATAGAGGGGAACAGGTTCGCTTTCCCAAGGGTATTTAGACAGAAATACCATAGCTCAATAGGGCGTTTTCTTCACGCATTACACGGTAATGCTAAAAACTCCCTATCGAGCCAAAGGGAAATCCCTTTGGAAACCCTGAGAGCCAATGCCACAGGCAGAGAATACACTCATAACAATAACCGTAAAAATCAAACTACATGGGATATTTTTCATTGGACATAAAGAAAGCAAAAGGTTCATCGGACACCGTACAATCCGACCATATAGAGAGAAGAATCATACCTAAAAACGCAGACCCGACAAGAACGCATCTGAACAGGGTACTTATAGAATACCCCGATGGCGTTCATGGCAGGGATGAAGCGATTGCCCACAGGCTGAACACGGCAGGCATCAAGCGGAAGATTACACATGACCAAGTCCGTGTAGTCCGAGTGGTTCTGTCGGGAACACATGAGGACATGATGGACATACAGGAAAACGGAAGACTTGACGAATGGTGCAGCGACAGCATCCAATGGCTGCAAGCCACATTCGGCAGGGAGAACGTGGTTGCCGCCCATCTTCACATGGACGAGAAGACACCGCATATCCATGCAGCCATTGTTCCCATCGTGACAGGTGAAAGGCGCAAAGCCAAGAAAGAGCAGGAAGACGGCAAACGGAAGTATCACAAGAAAGCAAATACCGTCCGTTTGTGTGCCGATGACCTGTTCAACCGTCAGACCTTGATTGCGTACCACGACAATTATGCAAGGGTTATGGCTAAATACGGATTACAGCGAGGTGTGCGAGGTTCCGAAGCACGGCACACCACCACGACACAGTATTATCGGGACATACAGAAAAAGAACGCTGCCCTTGATGCAGAAAACAAGCGGTTACAGGAGCAGAAAACCGAAACCGAACAGGAACTCAGACAAGCCAAGAAAGAGGTACAGACCGAGAAACTGAAAGGTGCAGCCACCACCGCAGCGACCAACATAGCTGAAAGTGTCGGTTCTCTTTTCGGGAGCAACAAGGTCAAGACTTTGGAAAGGGAGAACACCGCCCTGTATCGGGAAGTTGCCACCCATGAGGAAACCATTGAGATACTGCAAAACCGCATACACACGATGCAAACCGAGCACAACCGCCAGTTGTTGGAAATACAGCAGAATCACCGTAAGGAGATGGCGGAAAAAAGTGTCAGACACAAAGATGAAGTATCAGGTTTGAAACGCATTATCGAAAAGCTGTGTGCATGGTTTCCTATGGCAAAGGAAATTATGAGAATAGAGAGCCTGTGCCGCCTTGTCGGGTTCAATGAAAGGCAGACCACGACATTGACTTATGGTAAGCCTTTGATATACGAGGGCAAACTTTATTCGGAGGAACATAATCGGAGTTTTACGACAGAAAGAGCAGGCTTTCAAGTGGTGAAAGACCCTGCGGACAAGTCTAAACTGACACTCGTAATCAACCGCCAGCCCATAGGCGAATGGTTCAGGGAACAGTTCGACAGGCTACGGCAGAGCATACGACAGCCAATTCAACCACAAAGGAAAAGTAGAGGAATTACATAAGTAGTTAAAACAGATTGCAATAAGCCTCCGATAATCGTATTTCCCTATCAGAGGCTTATTGCTGTTTAGATTTAGTTACGTTTCATAAATCATGATTTTTGTTTTTGATTGTCGACCTTTCTAAGTTGTGGAAGACATAAGGCTATTATAGCGAGAAGCAGAATAGCCATACCTGAGAACAAAAACCAACGGTTTACCCCGATTTGGTCTGCAAATGCACCCGACACTACCAACCCAAGCGGCATGGCAAACGACATGATGCTGCCAAGAAGTCCGAAAACACGCCCTAAATACTCGGGTTGTATCTGTTCTTGAAATAGCGCGGTCTGTACTCCATTATAGAATGGGGCAGAAAAGCCCATCAACGTACAACATATCGCAAATATCATAAAACCATTGGTTGGTAGCAAGCCGGAAACAGTCAATGACACTCCCATAAGAAAGATAGAGCCGATGATATTTGCCATGCGCTTTTTGAAACCTCCCCATGCGCCCAATAGAAGTCCGCCCAACAACATACCAACTGCAAAAACAATTTCCACCACGGAAGCATGCAAGGTACTTCCCTCGAAATAATTCATACTCATCAGCGGAAATAGCGCATTGATTGGCATATAAATGAACATATTGATTGCTCCTATCCAAAGCAATGTGAAAAGAGCTTTATTTTGTCGTATTGCGTTATAGCCAATGCGCAGTTCGGTGAAAAAGTTTTCTTGCTGCAGCGCTTCAATCGGTTGTTTTGGGATGTGAACCATTGCAACAGTGATACAGGCAATTATTGCTCCGAATACGTCAAGGGCAACCGCAGAATTCAACCCCCATTTTGCATAGAGAAAAGCGGCAATTGCCGGACTTAGGATGAAACTTGCCGATTGGATGGACTGGGTGTAGCCGGCACATTTGACTAACTGTTCTTCAGGCACTAAAAGAGGTGTTACCGCACTTAACGCAGGGGAATGGAATGCAGTGCCAACGCTTCTAATGAAGAGGATGAGCATTACTATCCATACAGGTAGTTCCGCTGACAGGGAAATTACGGTAAGTACCAGTCCAGCACAAGCTATGATGACATCTGCACCAATCATGACCATTTTCCGGTTCCAGCGGTCAACAAGTACTCCGATTGCAGAACCTAAAACCGCTTGAGGTAGAAACCCAACCAAGGTCGCCATTGACAACACCATCGCAGACCCTGTTGTATTTGTCAGATGCCAGATGATGGCCATTTGAAGAACCCCACTTGTTATCAGGGACACAGCTTGCCCCGCCCATATTGTATAGAAATCTTGTTTCCAATTTCTGATTTTTTCCATTTGAATTTTTCCTTTTATCTTTTGAATGTTTCTTGATTTTATAGCACAAAAAATCTCTCGACAAGCCTGAAATAGCATGCCGGATTACAAAGACAATGACATTCAAATCGAATTAATTAGATTTGAATGTGGAAAAATTACCAAGGTTTATGATATGCAATATTAACGGTGTTTTTACCTGTTAATATTGTACAATTGTTCATAATCATATTGAAAACCACTATAT
>DWYO01000077.1 GCA_019118725.1 Candidatus Parabacteroides intestinavium
GACCAAAAGGAACGTCCGGCTTTTTATCCGCTTCCCAGTGGGGTGAAATTGATAAATTTGGATATTAATTATTCAGACGACAATAGGAAACATCCTATAGGTAAGATAATCGGCTATCTGATTAAAAGACGTAAACACAGAAAACGGCTTACTGATTTATTGATGAAAGAGAAACCGGATATTGTCATTTCTCTTTACCCGTCAGAATCTTCGTTTATTCCGGATGTACAGGATGGCAGCAAGAAGGTGTTGGAATTGCATTATTGTAAATTTTTCCGTTTGCAGTATGGTCGGAGTGGTTTGCTGGGTTTAATAGACCGATGGCGAACGAAACAGGATGAACGGATTGTGCGCCGGTTTGACAAGTTTGTGGTATTGACACACGAAGATAGGGGATATTGGGGAAAACTGCCGAACATAGAGGTGATACCGAACGCTGCTTTGCATGTAAGTGATAGTTGTTCCGATGTTTCCAAACACCGAGTGATTGCGGTAGGACGATTGGATTACCAGAAAGGGTTTGACCGACTGATTGAGGCCTGGGAAATCGTACAAAAAGAAAAAAAATATAGCGACTGGCGACTTGATATTTTCGGACAGGGGGAATGGTTTGATATGCTACAGAAGATGATAGTTGATTTAAAATTGTCAGAAACAGCACGGATCAATAAACCAACAAATCAGATAGAGCACGAATACGGAAACAGTTCACTTATTGTCATGACATCTCATTATGAAGGTTTTGGGATGGTATTGGTAGAGGCTATGGCTTGTGGTGTTCCTGCAATTGCGTTTGATTGTAAGTGCGGTCCGAAGGATATCATACAAGAGGGGGCGAACGGATTGTTGGTTCCGGACAATGATATAGCGGGGCTTGCACGTGCGATGATGCGGTTGATGGAAAATGAAACGCTCCGGAAGCGTCTGTCTGAGAAGGCCAAGGCAATAGTTGACACCTATTCGGAAGAGGTTGTAATGAGTAAATGGGTTAGTCTGTTTACTTCATTAGTAGAGAAATGAAAAAACTGCTTCAAATAAATCCGGTTTTGCGTACATCCACTTCCACCGGGCGAATCATGCAAGAAATCGGTGAATTGGCATTGCGGAACGGATGGGAAAGCTATATAGCTTACGGGAAAGGACGTGACGGCATCAAGCCTTGCCAATCGCAAATTATTCCCATTGGTGGTAAATGGAGTACATTGTGTCACGGTGTGCAAACTCGCTTGTTTGACAGACACGGACTGGCATCCACCCAAGCGACCAAAAAATTTGTGAAACAAATAGAGGAAATAGCTCCGGACATTGTACACATCCACAACATTCACGGATATTTCCTAAACTATAAAGTATTGTTCAATTACCTGTCGAAGTGTGGTATTCCCGTTGTTTGGACGATACATGATTGTTGGCTTTACACAGGACACTGTTATTATTATTCTTACATCGGATGCGACAAATGGCAGACGGGATGCAACCGCTGTCCACAACGAGGAAAATTTCCCGCCAGCTTGTTCTTAGACCGTAGTCGGCAGAACTATGCAGACAAAAAAAGGGCTATTACTTCCATGCCTAAAGACAAACTGATTATTGTTCCGGTTTCCAATTGGATAAAAAGTGAGATGGAAAAATCCTTTCTGAAGGATTACGAATTTCGAGTTATCCATAATGGCATCAATACAGAGGTATTTCATGTCTGTAATTCACAAGAAGTAATTGCCAAATATGGTTTAGAGGGGAAACATATTTTATTGGGTGTAGCCAGTATCTGGAACGAAGAAAAAGGGCTGAATGATTTTATACAAATGAGCCAGTTGCTAAATAACGATGAGGTGATCGTGCTTGTCGGGATTAAGCCCAATGAAAGGAAAATCCTTCCACATAATATTATCGGCATAGGACGGACAGACAATATACATCAGTTGGCAGAATTGTATTCAGCAGCGGATGCGTTCATCAATCCGACCTGGCAAGACAATTACCCGACAGTCAATATGGAAGCTATTGCCTGCGGTACACCGGTAGTAACTTATCGAACTGGGGGAAGTGTAGAAACAATCACTGCAGATACAGGTTTCATTGTGGAACAAGGGGACATCGAAGGGCTGTTGGAAGCTGCACGATGTATTGGTAAACGAGAAAAAGCCCGTTATCAGTCTTCTTGCCGTGCATACGCAGTGGAACATTTTAATAAAGAAGAGCGATATGCCGACTATCTCCATCTGTATGATGAATTGATAGCGCGTAATTAATCTTATATCTTCTAAATCCTTCATGGATATTATTTTGACAAACCGCGAGAAATCCGCATTGCTTCGCCGTCATGCCCTCCACCAGAAATACGAGAAAGCGGTGGCTCTTTATGCGGACACGGATATGCCTTTGAAAGTGATCGCCGAGAAATGCGGTGTGACGGCTGGTGGGCTGAGAAGTTACCTGCACCGGTATTGGCGGGAGTTGGTGTTGCATCGTTATCAGCTACCTGCTGACGGGAAACAAGCGCAAGAGGTCAAGATTATTGAGGCGGGCAAGCAGAATGTTCATGCCCATGCCAAATACAAGGATGCGATAGCAGCTTGCGATTCGTTGGAATACATTGATTTGAATGTGTCTCAGATAGCGCGTAAGTTTGGGTTGGACGGTACTTCACTGGCGAACTTCATGCGCATTCATTATTCCGATACATTGGTGTGGCGGGAAAAGGTCCGGCATCGGTTGGGCATCAACGATAATATTCATCGGGGAGCCCGTCCGGAATGTATGGAACAATATGCAGATGCGGTGGAACTGTATCGCGATACAGACTTGACCTTGCCGGAAGTAGCTGCGCAATGCGGTGTTTCATCTTCCGGTTTCAGCCAACATCTCAGGTTTTATCATAAAGATATCTTAAAGCAGAAACGGCAAAGACGCCGGGCGGCACAGGAAGAAACTAAAAAGTCTTATGGCAAAATAACCGGGAACGGACGCACTTATAGGCCCTCCCCGAAGACCGAACAGAAATATGCCGGAGCTTTGGCTCTTTACCGGGACACCACGTTAACCCTGAAAGAAATTGTCAGGCAAACGGGTGTTTCGGCAGAAGGCTTCCGTTTCTATTTGCATAAGTGGCATAAAAATCTGGTATTGGAACGGTCGGGAATCACCGGGAATACAGACGAACCGATCAATTTACGGCGTTCACGGGTACGCATGAAAACCGTTGCGGCCAAATATGAAAAAGCAATCGAGAGCCTTCGGCAGCATCCCCGCCCGGTTACCCGTGTCGCGGCAGAGTTCGGTTTCCAACCGGAAACTTTCCGGAATTACCTGCATAAACATGAACCGGAGTTGGTAACAAAGAAACAGAAGAAATGAGTTTGAAAGTATTACAATTGGGCAAATTTTATCCGGTAAGGGGCGGAGTGGAGAAAGTCGCCTATGACCTGATGGTCGGATTATCTGAGCGGGGAGTGGCATGCGATATGCTGTGTGCCGTTAGTCAAGGTAAGAGCCGGACTATTCCGGTAAACGAGTATGCGCGTGTGATAGGTTGCCATACCTGGCTGAAAGCGGCTTCAACGATGATTTCCCCGACGATGATTTCTACTTTGCGGGAAATGCATCATAAATACGACATTGTCCATGTGCACCATCCGGACCCGATGGCCTGCCTGGCCTTGTTCCTGTCCGGATATAAAGGAAAGGTCATCTTGCAATGGCATAGCGATATTCAACGACAAAAACAACTGTTCAAATTATACTACCCGTTGCAGCAGTGGTTACTTAGACGTGCCGACCGGATTATCGGTACAACACCCGTGTATCTGTCAGAATCCCCCCATTTGCAGGGATTTCAACAAAAAACGATTTGCCTGCCTATCGGCGTGGAACCGATGTGTCCGGATCCGGAAGCGGTAGCGTCCATCAAACGGAATTATCCCGGTAAAAAAATCGTTTTTTCTTTGGGCCGGTTGGTCGTTTACAAAGGATATGGATTCCTGATTGCGGCTGCCCAATATCTGAAAGATGATTTTGTGATATTAATTGGCGGAACGGGAGAATTGAAAGAAGAATTGCAAAAGGGGATCAATGAATTAAAATTACAACATAAAGTAAAACTGCTCGGACGTATCAGCGATGAGGATTTGCCGGCTTATTATGGAGCTTGCGATGTGTTCTGCTTAAGCAGCATCCAAAAAACGGAAGCTTTCGGCATTGTGCAGATTGAAGCCATGTCTTGTGGAAAACCTGTTGTTGCCACGAATATTCCCCAGTCTGGTGTTGCTTGGGTGAATGCACACGGAGTATCAGGGCTTAATGTCATGCCAGGCAACGCCAGGGAGTTGGCCCAAGCCATTGAATCCATTACTGTGGATCAAGATACGTATGCCCGTTATTCTACCGGGGCTAAAGAGAGATACCATGAACTGTTTACCAAAGAGAGAATGATTGAAAAATGTTTAAATATATATTGTCATGAGAAGTGATGAAAGAACCGGAGTCCTTGCAAAGATTTTGAATGTAAACATGAAAGCGAGCGATTATTATCGTTACAAAGAAATGTCCCTTGCCACATGTAGGGCAAAACGAACATTTGACGTTGTGGGAAGTCTGCTTGGCCTAATCCTCTTTTCGCCGGCATTCCTGGTCATTTATTGCCTTATCAAACGGGAAGATAATGGCCCTGCCATTTTCAAGCAGGAACGCATCGGTTATGGAGGAAAGCCGTTTACGTTATACAAGTTCCGTTCCATGGCCGTCACGTCAGAATCGGACGGAAAGCCCGTCTTGTGCCAGAAAAATGACAAACGGCTGACCAAAATAGGACGTTTCTTGCGGGCTCACCATTTGGATGAACTGCCACAACTTTGGAATGTGTTGAAAGGGGAGATGAGCATTGTCGGTCCCCGTCCGGAACGTAAATTCTTTGTGGATAAGATTAAAGCCATCAATCCGAGTTATGTTTTATTGTATCAGCTGCGCCCCGGACTGTTTTCGTTGGCAACCTTATACAATGGTTACACGGATACGATGGAAAAAATGCTGGAAAGGTTAAGAATGGATCTGGAGTATTTGCACAACTGCTCCTTATGGTTGGATTTGAAAATTATTTATCTGACCGTTTTTTCTATTCTTTCAGGAAAGAAATTTTGAAAATAAGAACCGATGAAAGAGCATGTAATACACCCTAAAAAGGGATTGAAGCTGCGGAAAATAGGCAAACAATATATGATTGTGGAAGCCAATGCAGAACATATAAACATGAGTGATGTGTACAGTCTGAACCAGACAGCTGCACTGCTATGGGAACGGATAGAAGCAGGAAGTTACACCCCGGGTGAATTGGCAGCATGGCTGTGTAGCCTTTACGATGTAACTCCGGATGTCATTCTTCAGGATGTGGAAAGACAATTGGCGGAGTGGAAGCGCTTTGGACTGATTGACTGATAGATAAAAAATGAACGGACGTTCGGACAAATTGCATACAGCACTGCTGACCCTTTTGCGGTCGGGATTATGGGAACGGGAGCTTGATAATTCTTCCTGTTTCCCGCTATCTGAAAACGATTGGGAATTGCTGTTTCGTTTGTCTCGCCAGCAAACCGTTACAGGGATTGTGTTTCAAGGGATGCACTACTTGCCGGATGAGCTGCTCCCTTCAGCGAACCTGCTGATACGGTGGACGGCAGAAGTGGATGCCATTGAAGGAAGAAACCGGAAAATGAATCAAGCCTTGTCTGAGCTATATGCTTTATTCCGTGCCAAAGATTTGAACCCGGTTTTGCAAAAAGGGCAAGGAGTAGCACAATTCTATCCCAATCCCTTGTTGCGCGAATGTGGCGACATCGATTTGTATTTTAACAACCACGAAGCTCAGGAAGAGGCAACAGCCTGCATCCGGTCGTGCGGCATTACCGTGAAGAAGATGCCGGATGAAAGTTTATTTTACCATTGGAAGGGGATAGAGGTAGAGCATCATGTACGATTATTTGACTTGTATACTCCTTTCTTGCGGCGTTGCACGGACCGGTTGGAACGTGAAAAAGGTTTCGAATTCATCACGCTTCAGGATTTGGAGTTATTCGCGATGATTCCTGCCCCTTTCCTGAATCTGCTGTTGTTGGATCTGCATATATTAAAACATGTATTGGGTTGGGGAATCGGATTACGCCAACTGTGTGATATGGCCTGCGCCTGTTACCAGCTGCATCATGAGATTGATCCGGAAGAGATGCGGACAACCTGCCGGAAGTTGGGGCTGGGCAGATGGAATCCGTTGCTTCATACCTTTTTGACGGAACATCTTGGGCTGCCGGCGCACTGCCTTCTGTATCCGGAAACAGCTCCGACGGCACAGCCCCTATGGGACATTGTCTGGCGGGGCGGTAACTTCGGCTATCAGTTGGTGAATCGTCAGCAAGCCGGACAGTCTGCGTGGAAACGGAAAATGCATACAGCCTGCTCTTTCCTACAGAACCAACGCTTTGCTTTCCGATATGCCCCCCAAGAGGCCTTTTGGATTTTTATCGGTTTATTAAAAGGACAACTTAAATGAGAACAACGGAACACTGCTTCTGCGTGGCCGGATTTCGATTGCATATTCATGTTCCTGAAGTCTGGAAGATGGAACGAATGTTGCCCTCATTCCTCCCTTTTCGGGATAAAGGAGCGGAGGGAGATGTGGATTTGTTGGATTGTGAAGCATTTTCGGTATCGGCCTCACATCCGGTGGAAATGTCTGGTACATTGCTCGAAGAAACCTGTAATGACATGGGATATATTCGCCTGTTCGCTCAGGCGGATAGATATGAGGTATCTCTTTCGAGGGAACCGGGCGGAAGGCTTCATTTCATGCAAGCCAACCGGGATTTCTCACAAATCCGGATTTTCCTTTGCGAGGAGGACAATGAGGCCGGGCGTATGCTGTCTTCTCTGCTTCGCATCGCCTATTCGCAAGCTATCCTGTATCATCAGGCAGTCGCTATTCATGCGTCAGCGGTCTATCGCGATGGGAAAGCCTATCTGTTCATGGGAAAAAGCGGGACGGGTAAAAGTACCCATTCGACTTTGTGGATGAAGCATATTCGCGGAACGGAGTTATTGAACGATGACAATCCGACGATACGCATCATGAATGACAAGGCATACGCCTGCGGAACCCCTTGGAGCGGTAAGACTCCCTGCTACAAACCGCTCACCTTTCCCATTGGCGGGATGGTCCGCCTGAACCAGGCATCGGAAAATCGCTTCATCAGGCAAGAGGGAGCAGAGGCTTTTGTGGCTCTCTATCCCGGATGTTCGGCCATCTGTCAGGATGTGGAATTGCGTAACCGGCTTTACGATACATTAGCCCAGGTGGCAGAGGCCGTTCCGGTTGGCAGGTTGGATTGCATGCCGGACGAAGAGGCGGCATACCTGTGTTGGAATGAATTAAGTAAATCAAATTAACATAACTTTTGGAAGAAAAGAGATGAATAAACTTTTTGTATGGACAAGTTTGCTTGTCCTATTATTCTTGTCTTCTTGTGCGGGGCGCAAGAATATCGTTTACCTGCAAGATATGCAGATGGGGAAAAATTATCCGATTGACACCAAGTACGAGGCGGTTGTCCATCGCGATGACCGTTTGAGCATTACTGTCAGTTGCAAGAATCCCGAACTTGCCATTCCGTTCAATATCTACGGCGGAACGTTTAAGGTGGGGGCTGATGGCGATGTGATGGCGGATGCCTCGACACGGATCAACGAGAAGGGCTATCGGGTGGATGTGGATGGCAACATCGACTTCCCGATTTTGGGCAAGCTGCATGTCGAAGGGATGAAGGTAAGCGAGGTCACGGACATGATCAAGCAGAAAATCGAACAAGGGAACTATATGAAAGATCCGCTTGTCTCCATCGAGTTCCTGAACTTCAAGTATACGGTGTTAGGTGCTGTCGGACGAAACGGCACGTTCAGTGCGGATGGTGACCGCATCACGTTATTGGAAGCTATTGCCAACGCGGGTGACCTTGCCGTAAATGCGCAGATCGACCGGGTGGCGGTCATCCGTGAGGCGGACGGCGAACGGCAGATGTTTATGCACGACCTGCGCAGCACCGACCTTTTTGAGTCTCCCTGCTTCTATTTGCAGCAGAATGATATTGTGTATGTAGAACCTAAGTATAAGAAGAAAGACAAGGAAGATCGCGGGTGGCAAATCGTCACGACGGTACTCTCGCTGGTTACCGCTGTCTGCTCGGTTGTCTGGGCTACCAGATAAGGAAATAATCATTTGAAAGAAACGATATGCAAACAAATAATTCATTGAACAAAAACGATCAGAGCATCAATCTGATTGACCTGCTTGTTTATTTTCTGTCCAAATGGAAATGGTTTCTGCTTTCCGTCTTGGTGTGCGGCGGTGTGGCATGGTATCTGTATGCCCGTGC
>DWYO01000009.1 GCA_019118725.1 Candidatus Parabacteroides intestinavium
TGGCACATTTGGATGCTGCGAAGTTCTTTAGTGAAAATAGTAACGTGTTAGAACAGAAATATTGGACGGTAACAGATGATGTACAAAATGTGGCTGCTTCTGAGGGAACAACAAATTGGACATCAACGTTAGATGATATCACCATCGCCCCACTCCAATCTTTCTTCGTCCAAAAGAAAGAAGGGGCAACAAGTAATGATGTAACCGTTACTTTCAACAAGGATATGCAAGTATTAGGCGGAACAGAGGACGGAACGAACACCAACGCCCTTATCCTGACCGCCCAAACAGCGGATGGCAAGACAAGCCGGGCAGCGATTGCCTACGATGCGACGGCAAAAGCAACGTATGAGACGAGCGAGGATGCCGAGTTGTTCTTGGATTCGAACTTGAGCGACGTGCCGACAATCTATACCGTTGCCGGAACGATGGCGACGAGTATCAACCGGACTTCGGAACTGTATAACATTCCGGTCGGCATTTACGGAAACAGTACGGAAATGGTAACATTGTCGTTCGATGGATTGAAAAACTTCAGCAGCGCGACACTCTACGATGCGGAGAAACGGACGGAGACACCGCTCCGCGAAGGGACAACCATCACGCTGCCTGCCAATACCAGCGGGCGTTACTTCCTCCGTGCCGGAGCCCCGACCGCCAATGAATCAATAGCCACAGACGCTATCCAGATCTATACGCTTTCCGGCAACCGGGTCATGGTAACTTCAACAGCTCCGTTGAAAGATATCCGTGTCTATACGATCAGCGGAGCGTTAGTCAAGCAGGCAAAGGGCGGATTCTGCAGCCACGAGCTTTACCTGCCGGAGGATGGCATCTATGTCATTTCCGCGAAGAGTGCCAATGGGGCAGCCCAAACAGCAAAGGTCGCAGTCAATTGACCGATTCAACTGACGACCGATAAGTAAAAGGCTCTGCCCGTTCCTCCGGATTTGCAATCTTCCGACCCCTGATTGCAAATCCGATGGGATGGGCAGAGCCTTAATGATTATGACACACCAACTTCTCGACCGAATCAATCACCTTCTGATTCGCCTTATCCAGTTCCCGTCTGTCCAATTGCTCCAAATAGATGCGGGTTGTCTTTTCGGAGGTATGCCCTAACGCCTTGCCGATAATCGAGACCGGGATATGTTGCCGGAAAGCGGTGGAGGCCCAGGTATGGCGGAAGACATAAGACGAGAGCCTTACCGGAATATGCAGTCTCCAGCCAATCACACGCAGGGCCTGATTGTATTGCCGCAATAACCTTTTGTATTGGGAATGGCTCCCCGCCTCTCCTATCCATGGGAAAAGGTACGGAGAATGGTTCTTATATTTGTTCAGAATCCGTTTCATACCGGTTGTCAACCGGATACTGATGGCAATCCCTGTTTTCTGACGATGATAAGTCAGCACATCCCCGACGACATTCTCTTTCTTCAGATGCAGCACATCCACAAACGGCATTCCACATGCCATGAAACAAAACAGAGCCAGATCGGCTGCCTGTTCCAAGTCTTTATCCTCCTTGTGCCACTTCATACGTGCCAAAAGCTCCATCCAATGCAAGGAGACAGCCCGTTTGCGCGTATCTTCCCGTCTCAGCTTCAATCCGGAGAAAGATTGCTCCGAAGGGGGAATCAATCTGTCCCGAGAAGCCGCGTTATAGATAGCCCGTAGGCAACTCATATAGCTGTTTATCGAATTGATACGCAATCCGGCACTCTTCAGATAATCGCCGAAATCCAGCACCATCGTGCGGGTAATCTCTTCCATCCGATAAGATCCGTCTCCTAAAAATTGCAGGAAATGATTGCCTGCCGCCCGGTACAACTCCGCGGTACTCTGCTTTCCCAATCTCCGCTTTTCGCGTACACGTTCCTCAATATACTCCACCACCAAAGGGGATTTTTTCTTGTTTCTTTTCATTTGTCCAAATTGCTATAATAATTAGAAATTGGAAGTTATATTTTTTAGTCAGCTTTTACTATATTTGCACTCCTGAAATTTTATGTAAACTAAAATTCTTACAAATCAGTACTTAGGATATGCACTATTTGACAAAGATACTTTCTTCCTACAAAACCTCGCTTGGACTGATGCTGGGGTATGCCCTCGTTTTAGCTATCGCAACTTTTATTGAAAAACAGATGGGAACCATGGCCGCCAAAATGCTGGTCTATTATTCCCCCCTGTTTATCTTCTGGCAATTTTTGATGGTCGTCAATTTTGTAGCCATCGTGTGGAAACACCGGTTATGGGAACGTCCCCGATGGGGAATGATGACGATTCATGCCGCGTTCATCGTGATTCTGGCCGGCGCCTTGTGCTCCCATTTATTCAGCATAGAGGGGCTGTTGCACCTTCGGGAAGGCGAACAGAGCAACCGGATAGCCGTCCGGACCCAAAAGGGGACCTACTTCCACACCTTGCCTTTCGAAGTGGAGCTTATCGACTTCACATTAGCCCGTTATCCCGGCTCAACCAGTCCCTCCTCGTTCGAAAGCGAAGTGCGGGTGCATGTAGACGGAAAGACGCAGCAGGCATTGATTTTCATGAATAATGTTTTGGATGTAAAAGGATACCGGTTTTACCAGGCCTCTTACGATGCGGATGAACGCGGTACCATCCTTTCTGTAAATCATGATATCTTAGGAAGGAACATCACCTATTCCGGCTATTTCCTATTGTCAGTCGGATTCGTCCTGAGCTTCTTCGGGAAACGGTCCCGGTTCCGGATATTGGCAGCACAGCTAAAACGATTGCAGCTCGAAAAACAGGTATCCGCTTTATGCCTTGTCGGACTGCTCTTTTTCCCCGGATTCGCAACTGCCGAAGAGCATCCCCGAATGGATTTAGGAAACACCGTCCGGCAGTTTGCGGTCAATCCGGAACATGCGGCTGCATTCGGGCTCCTTCCTATGCAATCTGAAAGCGGGCGTATGATTCCGGTCAATACCTTCGCCTCGGAAGTCTTGCGTAAATTGCATAAGTCTGAGACATTCGGCCAACTAAACTCCGACCAGTTCCTGCTCAGTCTGCTGGCTTTACCGGATATGTGGATGCGCGTTCCGCTCATTCCGGTTTCCAATACAGAAATCATCTCCCGGTATCATCTCCCGGGAAAAGCCTGCAGCTATCTGCAAATGTTTGATTCTTACGGCGCCTATAAATTCCAGCAACAGGTGGAGGAAGCATACAGCAAACAGCCCAACGAACGCACACGCTTCGATAAAGACCTGATGAAACTGGATGAACAGGTAAATATCCTTCATCAGTTGCTGAACTACCGGCTATTGCGTATCTTTCCCCAGGAAAATAACCCTGCCCACAAATGGTATGCGCCGGGAGACGACCTTTCGGCTTACAGCGGCAAAGACTCCCTGTTCGTTTCCCACATATTCAACTGGTACTTGGGAGAAGTGCAGACCGCGCTGAAAACACAAGACTGGAGCAAAGCCGATGAGATTTTAGCCATGATCAGCAAATACCAGCAAGCCAAGAATCATACGTTAGATATTCGTCCCCAAAAGATGCAGGCCGAAGTCAAATACAACCGAATGAACATTTTCAGCAAATGTAAAGTGGGATACCTCATCACAGGCGGATTGCTGCTTATCCTCTCTTTCGTCCGTATGTTCCAAAAGGGGGAAAAGGTTCCTTCACGTTCTCTTGCCAATATATCCACGTACCAGTATCTGCTCATCGCAGCCATCCTGGCCGTATTCCTTTTCCATACCTACGGAATGGGGATGCGTTGGTATATCGGAGGATATGCTCCTTGGAGCAATTCTTACGAGACGATGGTTTATGTAGCCTGGGCGACCGTCGCTGCCGGGGGACTTTTAGGGCGCAGTCATATTACCCTTGCTTTAGCGACACTTTTCGGAGGCATCATCCTCTTTGTATCCGGCTTGAATTGGATGGACCCGCAAATAGGGACACTGGTGCCGGTACTGAAATCCCCCTGGCTGATGTTTCATGTTGCGGTCATTGTCGCCGCTTACGGCTTCTTCGGCATTTGCTGCCTGCTGGGAATCACCAACATGGTCTTAATGGGATTTGCCGACGCACACAACGAGGGGTTACTCCGCGCACGGATAAAAGAGCTGACTCTGGTCAACGAGATGTCTTTGCTGATCGGCCTGGCCTTCATGACTATCGGCACCTTTCTCGGAGCGATATGGGCCAATGAATCGTGGGGACGTTATTGGGGATGGGATCCGAAAGAGACCTGGGCCTTGATTACCTTAGTTGTTTATGCCCTTGTAGAGCACCTCCGGTTAGTACGCCGTTGGTACAGCCTCTGGTCGTTCAATTTTCTCACAGTCCTTGCATTCGGATCTGTCCTGATGACCTTCTTCGGCGTCAATTACTTTTTAAGCGGCATGCATTCGTATGGAGAAAACGAACAGGTAAACAATCTTTTTGGTTACCTGTTCGCAGCTATTCTACTCATTCTGTGCCTCGCACTTTGGGCGTTCCGTAAGCGCGATGTCATGCACTAAGTAAGTTCCAGAAAAAATGACTTTTATCTTTTTTCCCTCACAGCAACATCATCAACATAGGAATGAGGAACATGAGGAATATCAGTACTTCTTGAAAAATCAGTCCCATAGCTTATTTACACATTTCATGAATAATTTGAATCAGATTGCCACCTAACTCTTCGGCCTCCTGCATCGTATGCGCCTCAGCATAGATACGGATGATCGGTTCTGTATTACTCTTTCTGAGATGCACCCATTTGTCCGGAAAATCTATCTTTACGCCATCAATATCGGTAATGTCGTATGCCGCAAATTGCTCTTTCACCTTACTCAAAATAGCGTCGACATCTATTTCAGGCGTAAGTTGTACTTTCTGTTTGGAGATATAATAAGCCGGATAAGTAGCGCGGAGTTCGCTCACACGCATGTTCTTCTTTGCCAGATGAGAAAGGAACAAGGCAATTCCCACCAACGCGTCACGTCCATAATGGCTTGCCGGATAGATGACACCTCCATTTCCTTCTCCTCCGATTACGGCATGGGTAGCTTTCATCTTCGCCACTACATTTACCTCGCCTACCGCCGCTGCATTGTATTCGCAACCGGCATACCGGTGCGTAACATCACGCAAAGCACGGCTCGAACTCAAATTGCTGACTGTATTGCCCGGAGTATGGCTTAATACATAATCCGCTACGGCAACCAGGGTATATTCTTCCACAAACATCTCCCCGTTTTCACATACAATGGCCAGACGGTCTACGTCCGGGTCAACGACAAACCCGACATCAGCCCGTTCTTGCCGGATCAACTCAGAGATAGCGGTCAAATTCTCCGGAAGCGGTTCCGGGTTGTGCGCAAAATGCCCTGTCGGCTCGCAATTCAACTCCACGATATGCTCTACTCCCAACGCTTTCAGTAACGCCGGAATCGCAATCCCCCCTACCGAGTTGACACAATCTACCGCCACTTTGAAACCAGCCGCCTTGATGGCATCCACATCCACCAAATCCAACTTCAATACGGCATCGATGTGCTTCCGGATATAGCCGGTATCTGTTATCACCTTTCCCAAATGATCGACATCCGCAAATTGGAAATCCTCCTTTTCCGCCAACGCCAGCACCTCGGCACCTTCGGCAGCGTTCAGGAATTCGCCCTTCTCGTTCAATAGCTTCAAGGCATTCCATTGCTTCGGATTATGACTGGCCGTCAGGATTATTCCCCCGCACGCACCTTCCATAGTAACCGCCAGCTCGGTAGTAGGAGTTGTAGCCAAATCAATATCCACTACATCAAAACCCATGCCCGTCAGTGTACCTAAAACGACTTGCTTCACCATCGGACCGGAAATTCGCGCATCGCGTCCGACAACAATCTTGTTTGTAGTGATTGAGGTGTTTTTACGAATAAACGTAGCGTAAGCCGCTACAAACTTAACTATGGCCAACGGATTCAAGCCCTCTTCCGGAGTTCCGCCGATGGTTCCACGGATACCGGATATCGATTTAATTAATGTCATAGTATATCAGACTTAAAAAAAACAACGAATTAAGTATTTATTTATTTCTCAAAAATGTATCTTACCCGTGTGAAATAGACCGGCTCATACATTTGGCGCAACATCTGAGAGGACACCTTGAACGGTACGATCAATTTTACCGTCGCGCTATCCCCCACATGATAAAATCCGGAAGCCAGCCCCTCGCTCACATACATTTCCAGTCCGCTACTGGCACTTCCGTCCTGAACAGCAGTCGCCTGTATCATACCATATTCGTAATAAGGCGTTACCGTCATGGTCACAGGGAGGTATTCACTTCCAAACCCATCAATTGTCACCGTATCAGACATAAAAATACGCGCCTCAAACCGGCAAATTACGTTCTGACGTACCCCCTCGCTTATCCGGTCTCCGTTTCCGGGATCTATCACATTCAGATAAACATCATTATCCAATTTCACGAATTCGTTTTCTTTAAAGACACCATCCGCCGGATATTCATCCAAAACCACGATTCCTTCCGCATCCATCAGGCGTTCAATCGCATCTTGCTCAGCTTCCAATCTTTCCGTGTAAGACTTTGTCTTATTACAAGAGGTTGAAGACAAAACCGCACACAGCATCAACACGAATCCAACAATTTTCTTCATTTGATTTATTTCCTTTTTTAGTGTTTCGACAAACAAATATAGACATTCTCCGAAAAAGAGGCACTATAATCGGCCAGATTCTTTTATTTCTACCGGATTAAATTCCGCCAGACCCTTCTCGAACGTAGCGATGGCATCGTTCAAAGTCCCGTAGAACTCACCTCCGGAAGCATTCTTATGTCCGCCTCCATGAAAATAGCGTGCCGCAAACTCATTGCACGGGAAATCGCCCACCGAACGCAGCGAGATCTTCACATAATCCTTATCTTCCCGAATAAACACGCTGAAAACCACATCGGCTATGCTGAGCGGCATATTCACAAACCCCTCCGAGTCGCCCGTACGGAAATTAAACCGCTTGGCCTCTTCGTTGGAAAGAGTTATCAAAGCCGTATGCTTTTCCGGATAGACCTTCATCTTTTCATACAGCACATAGCCCTGCAGGCGCAAACGGCTTTCAGAATAAACCTGAAAAACCTGCCGGTAGATGCGGTCTTTATCAATACCCTTCTTGATAAGCTCCTCGATAATCGCATAAATTTCCGGCTTATTGGAATTATAGGTAAACGCCCCCGTGTCGGTCATCATCCCCGTATAAATACATTCGGCCGAGCTTTTAGGCAACAGGTCGAACATCCCCATCCGGCAGATAAAACGGAAAATCATTTCACTGGTCGAAGATATTTCCGGATGCGACATCGTAACCCGGCAAAAATCCGCAGGGTTCAGATGATGATCGATCATCACTCTGCGACCGGGGGCCTCCAGCAACGCCTTTGCCACCTTCTCCACACGCTTCGGTTCGTTAAAGTCCAGACAAAAAATAACATCCGCCTCATTCAGCAATTTCTCCGCAAACTCCGGATATCTCTCATAGATTACAATATCCTTCGCTCCCGGCATCCATTTATAAAACTGAGGAAAATCATTGGGCACCACCACCGCTACGCTATCTTTCCCGTAAGCGTTCAGAAAATGATACAATCCTAATGACGAGCCCAACGCATCGCCATCGGGAGAGACATGCGTCACGATCACAAATTTATCGCCCTTTTCAACATACTTTTTTGCCTTTTGAATCTTTTCTTCAGGAATGATTTTCGTAATCATAATTTCATCTTTATAATTCAGCAGGCAAAGATACATTTTTTCCCGAAAAACATAGGCATGAACGGACGAGAAGTTAGGCATAAACACCGACAAAGATAGGCATAAACGAAAACGAACATGCCTACGAAGCAAGGGGGCATAAAAAAGCATAAGCTCATAAGCCTCCCGCAAGGCCTACAAGCTTATCACTTATGCAAAACTCATCAAATCAATTTCTTTCCATCGACCGGGTATGCTTCAGCACCTCGGCGTCAATATAGAACACGGTCTCTTCGGCCAAATTGCTGATATGGTCTCCGGCACGTTCCATTTTGCGGAATACCCCCGCCAGTTCCAGACAAAGTTTCATAGACTCAGGATGTTCCGTAGCATAATCCGCCAGGATATCTACGGCCTCCCGGTTCAACTGGTCAAGCAATTCATCCTCTTCAAACACCGATTTGGCCAGGCCTATATTCTGCTCCGATAAAGATTCGTGTGTCTGGGCAAACATACTCAGCACCTGCGTACTCATTTCCTCCAGACGGAGTTTCTTGAACAACTCTTTATCTTCCTCCCGGAGGGGGCAACGTTGCACGAAGCGGGCGATACTATCCGCATAGTCCCCGATACGCTCCAAGTTATTGTTGATTTTGAGCATGGCCAGGGCAAAGCGCAGGTCAATAGCTACCGGATTATACAAGGCGATGAAATCTTCGATATCGCTGTCTATCTTCAGTTCAAACGCATTCACGCGCTTTTCGCGAGTCATCACACGTTCGGCAAGTTCCAAGTCAATATTTAAAACCGCATTATAGGCATTATTCAACTGGTCATGTACCAGAAGCCACATATCATTTACCTCTTTCTTTATCGCGGTAAGTTCGTTCTCTACAAATTTCACCATAATTTTGAGTTTTTGAGTTTGTTACAAATTATCCGAAACGGCCTGTAATATAATTTTGTGTCGCTTCTTTTTCCGGATGTGTGAATATTTTCTTCGTCTCATCATATTCCACCATCTCCCCCAGATAGAAGAACGCGGTCTTATGGCTCACACGGGCCGCCTGCTGCATGCTATGGGTCACAATCACAATCGTAGTCTGCTCGCTCAGCTCGCAAATCAGCTCTTCAATCTTTGCGGTCGAGATAGGGTCAAGCGCAGAAGCCGGCTCATCCATCAGCAATACAGAAGGAGACACGGCCATGGCACGGGCAATGCACAAACGTTGCTGTTGTCCGCCGGAGAGCGCGTAGGCAGATTCCTTCAATTTATCCTTCACCTCATTCCACAACGCCGCTCCTTTCAGAGCCGTCTCTACCCGTTCGGTAATGAAATCCTTATCTTTTATGCCATTTACCCGCAAGCCGTACGCCACATTCTCAAAGATGCTTTTCGGGAAAGGGTTCGGACGCTGGAAGACCATACCCACATTTTTGCGCAACACATCCACATCAACCGATTTATCATAAATATTCTGCCCGTCTATTTCGATGCTTCCCTCCAGCCGTGTACCCGGAATCAAGTCATTCATCCGGTTAAACAGACGCAGGAAAGTAGACTTTCCACATCCGGACGGACCGATAAAGGCTACTACCTCACGTTCCGGAATCGTCAGGCTGATATTCTTCAAGGCATGGAAATCGCCATAATAGAAATCTACATTCTTTGCTTCAATCTTATTCATATCCAATGTTCTTATTAGCGAGTTTTTTGAACGAAGAACCGACGGATAAAGTTGGCCGTCATGTTCATAAGTAATACTATTACAATCAAGACAAATGCCGTACCGTAAGCAATCGGAAGCTGGGCCTCAATGTCTGTTCCGCTGGTCGCAACCACATACAGATGGTAAGGCAGAGCCATACACTGATCGAAAATACTCTGAGGCAAATGCGGCAAGAAATAGGCCGCGCAGGTGAACAGAATCGGAGCGGTCTCACCCGATACTCTTCCCAACGAAAGAATCAGTCCGGTGATGACACGCGGCATCGCGCTCGGGAGCAGCACTTTCCAAATGGTCTGCGCCTTCGTTGCGCCTAAAGCCTGGCTTCCTTCCCGGAAACTGTTCGGTATATCCTTAAAAGCCTCTTCCGTTGTACGGATAACTATCGGCAAGGCCAGGAGCCCCAGGGTCAACGAACCGGCAAGGATACTATCGCCAAACTCCAGATAGTTCACAAAGAAAGCCATACCGAACAGACCGAATACAATAGACGGAATACCCGCCAAATTGTTTGTCATCATCCGGATAAAATTGACCAACTTCCCTTTAGGCGCATATTCATTCATGTAAATGCCGCTGATCACCCCTATCGGAAAAGAAAATATAGCGCTGCCCAGCATCAGGCAACAGGTTCCGACTATGGCCGGCCAGATACCGCCCTTTGTCATCCCGTCGGCCGGAGCTTCCGTAATGAACTCCCAGCTGATTGTATGGAACCCTTTCACCAAAATAAAACCTAAGATGCAGAACAGAATCACCGCGATGCTGTAACTGAACAGGCGGAAGATGGTAAACATCACGGCCTGCACGAAATGTTTCTTTTTATTGTACTTGCTATATTGCGTATCCATTGCTTATTTCTGGAATTTATTGCGGGCCGAAACGACTTCGACACACATATTAATAATCAACGTAATAAAGAACAGGATCACACCTAACAGGAAAAGCGCCTGATAATGCGAGCCTCCGGCCGGAGCCTCACCCAATTCCGCCGCGATGGTGGCCGGAATGGTCCGCAAGGGTTCCAAAATAGAGGTCGGTATCACCGCGGCATTTCCGGTTACCATCAGCACCGCCATCGTCTCGCCGATAGCGCGTCCGATACCCAGCACGACCCCCGAGGTAATACCCGAAATGGAAAATGGGATTACCACTTTATAAATAGTCTGCCATTGCGATGCGCCTAAGGCCAGACTCGCCTCACGCATATTCTGCGGGCAACTGCGCATGGCATCCTCGGCTACGGCTATAATCGTAGGCAATGCCATAATGGCCAATACAATACTTCCGGCCAGTCCCGACTCGCCTACCGGCAAGTCGAATGTCTGTTGCAAAAGAGGAACGATAACCGCCAGGCCAAAGAAGCCATATACGACCGACGGAATGCCGTTCAGCAATTCAATCATCGGTTTCAGCACCTTATGCACTTTCGGATTAGCAATCTCAGACATATAAATGGAAACAGCCAGACCGAAAGGCAGGGCTATCAAGATAGCGAAAAAGCTCACCCACAAAGTGCCGCTTACCAACGGAAGAATACCGAATATGGGCGAAGGGGTAGCCGTCGGGAACCATTCCGCGCCCAGCAGTACATCCTTGACCGGAATCGTGTGATCCGGAATCCGGTAAATATCCGGCTGCCCTTCTATCAGCATTGTCGGGATAAACGCCACAATCCCCGGTGTCCGATGGATGATATCCGCTATTTTATCTCCCGCCAGCTCATATTCAGCGCCTAATTCTTCTTCCGAATAATATTGGGTCAAGTCCTCCAGACGGAAGATTTCCACCGGCAGGTCTTTGCCGTTTATCTCTTTCCAGTTTGTAATCTCCTCATCAAACAACAGCTTAATCTGATGTGCGCTGAGCCCCTCTACCGGATTGTCCTTATTCAAAGCCAGCACATAACCGTCTTCTACGATATTATTCTTGAATAAACCTACCGCTTCCGTAAAAAGGAATCCGATGATCAGCAATATGACGACACTTGTCGTAAAGCCGCTGACGGTAAACACATATTTGGCAATAATGTCTATGATACGTTTCATCTTAACTATTTAGTTCTTTTATATATTGTATGGGTTAGTCTGGAATAAAGCCTAAATCCAGGGTTATCTTCCTACCTGTTTCGGAGCTGATGTATCGGATAAAATCCGCCACGACATCGGCTTTGCTATGATCAAAATAATAATATAACGGACGGACAATCGGGTAAGTCTTGTTGATGCCGTTCTCGATAGAGGGATAAACGTAATTCTTGCCTCCGTCATACGACACCTTCAGGGCTTTTACATAAGAATTCAGATAAGCCAATCCTACGTATCCTATTGCCCCCTTGGTCTGACGGACCGACTGGATGATGGCTCCGGTAGCAGGCATGGAAAGAATACTGCTCATATAATTCTTATTTCCCAATACGCTCTCCTTGAAAAACTCATAAGTACCCGAGGAGGTCTCACGCGAATAAACGACAATCTTGCGGTCTTCACCACCCACCTCTTTCCAGTTGGTGATTTTTCCCCGGAAGATTCCTTCCAATTGTTCACGGGTAAGTTGCTGGACAGGATTGTCCGGATGGACAATAACGGCTAACGCGTCATACGCGACAACCACTTCATCGGCTTCTTGTTTGGCCTTTTTCAATTTCATCTTCTCGCTGAATTTTATTCGTCGGGAAGCCATCGCAATATCAGTCGTTCCTTCCAACAAAGCCGAGATTCCGACTCCGCTACCTCCTCCCGTGACCGTTATTGACGCCTCCGGATGGGCGTTCATATAAGCTTCGGAAAGACTTTGCGTCAAAGGCAACACCGTATCGCTTCCTTTGATTCGCTGGCCGAAACACTCTATAGCCGATAAACAGAGCACTATCGCCAGCGGATAAATTCTTTTCTTCATTTTATATATTGTTTATCATTGCTCTTCTTTTCCGGTGCTAAGGTACAATATAACTTCAAGATAATATATTACATTTATATGACAATTTGATACAAATATATGGGAACTCAAGGATTAATTCTTGACAAGCCCTCCTCAAGGGCCGATGACACTCCGAGCGGAGCGCATGGAGATGTCGTTGTCCAAGGGGAAAAAGCCTATATGCAATAGGGATTCTATTTTTGATTTTTACTTAAATGATATTCCATAGAGCCGAAAACAGAAACAGAATCAAGGACGAAAGGGCAAGCAATAGCCACCTTGCTCTTTTCCCTTTTATATATAAGGTAAAAAAGAACAGAGACGCATAAAGGAGTCCGAGCATCCCAGGGGTGAACGGGACGGATGCCGCTAAGGCCGGAACGCGCCCCAAGCGGTCTATAAAGAGACAAAACGATGCGGTCAGACCACTCACCAGAGAGGCAAGCAGTTCCCAATTCCACCCCATCACCGACAGGAGCATCCATAGCAATGCCGCCGGTATCAATAGCGTGGAAAGGAACGTCACCGGAAGCGCGGTCAATAATGCCACCGATGAGACCGATCCAAAATAATAAAAGCAAAGCGGAAGCGTATAGACCTGAGCCGCCAGGCTAATCGCAAACCAGTCCCATACGGTTTGAATCCACGGATTACGCAAGGAGAACCACCCGCGAATCCGTTTATAAAAAAACAGAATGGACAGCACGGCAACGAAGCTCAGTTCAAATCCTATGTCAAAAAGATAGAATGGGTTATAGACCAACATGCAAAAGGCGGATGCCGCCCATGTGTTATAAGAATCTGCCCGCCTGCGGAGCATACGCCCCAAAAGATACAACGAGAGCATCAATGCCGAACGGATAGCCGGAGCCGCCAAGCCCGTCATTCCCGCAAAAAGCCAGATGGCCACCAGCAAAATGCTGTATTTCAAATAGCGCATACGGGACTTCTCCGAGAGGAAAAACAGGCAATGGCGCGCAAAGACGTAAACAACCGCCACATGAAAACCGCTGACCGACAAGATATGCGCCGCCCCCGACAGGGTAAAGCGTTGGCGTACCGTCCAATCCATCTGCTGACGATACCCTAATGTCAGTGTCGCCAATACGCTTTTATCCGAGTCCGACAAGGCTAAGCCATCTATCGTCTGAAGGAGACTGGATTGCCACGCCTCACCATACAGCTGCCACACCGGTACATCCGCTGAAGGCGGGTAGCGAAGACGGAAACGGGTATAGGCTATCGCCAGCAACAGGAAAAGGACGCCAAATGCCATTCCCCACGAATGCCGGTTCGCATAGAGCGGATAACCGGATGCCCCTTGCCTGCCCCGAATTACCAGCAGAAGCAGAACGGCATACAAGGCTCCGCCTACCCACCAGGAATCCGGCCAATAAACCGCCCAGCAAATACCTGTCACCCATAAAAAAAGCGGCCTGACAAAAGGTCGCTTTCCCAATTCTTTTGTCATAGTTGAAGGTTGGTTTTTATTGTTTTATTTTATAATGCTTTCAAATCATGAATGACTTGTAACGGATTTTCCGCTTTAAAGACAAAGCTTCCCGCCACAAGCACATCGGCTCCGGCCTCTATGAGGCGTTTCCCTGTTTCCAGGTTTACCCCTCCGTCTATCTCTATCAGCGTCTGAAGCCCTTTCCGGTCAATCATCTCACGCAGCCGGCGGGTCTTTTCCACCGAATGTTCGATAAACCGCTGACCGCCGTAGCCCGGATTAACCGACATCAGCAATACCATATCGACATCTTGGATAATATCCTCCAACAGGCAGACCGGGGTATGCGGATTTAGCGTAACTCCAGCTTTCATACCCGCCTCTTTGATTCCTGCAATCGTACGGTGCAGATGCGTACACGCTTCGTAATGTACATTCATCATATAGGCGCCCGTCGCCGCAACCTCCTTAATGAACTTTTGTGGCTCGACAATCATCAAATGTACATCCATCGGCTTTTCGCATAGAGACTTCAATCCTTCCAAAACGGGAAATCCAAACGAAATGTTCGGCACAAAGACACCATCCATTATATCCAAATGCAGCCAGTCGGCCTCACTCCGGTTTATCATTTCCACATCGCGTTGCAAATTCATAAAGTCTGCCGACAACAACGATGGAGCTATCAAATGTTTCATAACCAATTCCTGTTTTTGGGGACAAATATACGAAAACTCACCCACATACGGATGATATTCCGCGTGATTTGTTCTGTATCGGATTCTTTGACCGGCGGGGAAACAGACGTGACGGTGTGCCTAAATACAGAATTGCACACAGATTACACGGATACAACAGATGACCACTGATTATGTATTATCTGCGAAAATCTGTTTAATCTGTGTTTTCTGCGTGCTTATATCTCATTTTAACACACCCTCGGCCTTGGAATAAAAATAATCGGATTATAAAAGAAGTTATAACAGCCCGCAAGCCTTCAGCAAGGCTTCTATTTCCGCTTGGGTAATGCTGCTACGCTCAGATTTATCGTAAAGATAGAGGAAGTGTATTTCGCTCGCATCGGTACTGACTACCACCGTAAATGTAATGACCCTTGCCCCTCCACTTTTCCCCTTACCTTTGGCAGTAATACGCATGCGTATCTTGCGCAAGCCGCCTCCAAGGTCAGTACCTATGGTGGTAGGATGGGTAAGGATTTCTTCACGCAAGTTCTTCACGTCTTGTTCTAAAGAAGGATAACGCTTGTACAGCCGCTTGAACTCTTTCTTAAAGGTTGCGGCGATTTTTGTCTTATACTGCATCGCTTTCCAGTTCCTTTATGAAGTCGTCAAACGATTGGGTTCTCCCGGCTTTCAGGTCTTCCAGCCCGGACTTGATGCCGGCCAGGATTTCTTCTTTGCTGATATACTCCGTTTCTTCCTCCTTCTCGCGGATGTTCTCTTGCAATTTGCCGGCAAGCCATTTCTGATTGCTGAGGGACAGCGTCTGTATCATCGCCCACAGTCCGTCCATTGAAATCTTCGCATTCATATCTTGTTCTCCTTACATGGTTTGACTTCACAAAAGTAAAAAGAAATGCTGAGAATGCCAACGCTTTCCCGCAATTTCCTCCCGTTTCCGCATGTCTGGACGTTGGCAAATGCTCCTTCCGTGAACAGTTTCGGAAAAAAGGCTGCCGGGCTTACTGGTTTCTCTACAATACGGGCAGACCACTCATAAGTTTTGGTCTCTGTCTTTATGAACGTTCTGGGTGAAAAGAAGTTACAGTTCTTTCAGGAAGTCATCAATGCCTATGATGGCTACAGAAGGGAAAACTTCATAATATTCTTCTATGATTTCATTCGTGATGCACAAGATGTAGTCGCCTTGCAAAAAGGTCTGCCACACCTTATGATAACGGTTGCGCGAAGAAATGGCCATAATCAGGCTGTTTGTATCGAGTACAATATGTTACATGGGACGATTATTTATAAGGTATCCGTTCATGCAGGTGTCGGAAGTCCTCCACCTTTTGCTCATTCAATGCGCCCGTTTCCCATAGTCTGTCAATTTCTTCTTCCGCCCGGCGGCTGAAGAAGTCGGATATGGCCTGCTTCAGTTGCGCCAGCATTTCCGGCGAATCCACGAAGGACATCATGTCCAGCAGTTCCATTTGTGCGTTGTTGAATACAGTGCTTTGCATATCTTTGTCTCCTTTCGCTGACAAAGATAATTTTTTTCCTTAAACTACAACTTCCACCCTCTCAAAGAACGCTCTTTTGTTATGTATCGGGGTTCTTGACAGGCGGGGAAACAGACGTGAGGGTGTGCCGAAATACAGAATTGCACACAGATACAACAGATGACCACTGATTTATTGAATAGAGAATTGGTGTAATCCATTCCCCTCCTCCGGGGAGGAGAAATCAGTTACCTTTGTATAGTATAAGCTAAATTTCAACATCTACTTATGCAAAATTAAGTGATGCTTTAGCGGTAGGAGGTGCCGCATCCTTGCGGCACACCGTCACATGGGTTCTGAACGCTTGCAGTGTGACGCGCATAGTGAATGTGCCGCAGGATGCGGCACCTCCTATAACTGCTCATTCATGTATAAACTAAATGTCAACAACTACTTAGTACTAAGTCATTTTCATAATCAGAGAAAACAAAAGTAGGAAGAAAACAATCTTTATTTTCCTCCTACTTGATTTCTCAGTCCTATGTTCTCATTTTATGCTTATCCCATACTCATATTTCGCGCCTGCCTCCCAATCGGCATCCTGCTGCATCCGGTAGATGTTGGGCTTGCCGCCCGTCACCCGTATGGCATGGCTGGCTGTGCCGCTGAAGTAGTAGGTGCGGTCGTCGTTGATTTGGTATCTGATACCCTTTATCAAGGGTCACTGTGACTGTTCTGTCCCGTTGCCGCTGGCATCATACGTCACCGTCTTATCCAACGTATCGCTGCTTCCTGTATAGCAATAGACATTACTCCTTCGGCAATAACCTTCTTGACCGAATTGAAAATCTCCACGACTATTGTTTCTATCTCCCGATTGTCCTATGTAATCTGCGTAATTGCCACGATGTGCATAGATGTCAGATGTCTCAATTTGTATGGTTGG
>DWYO01000078.1 GCA_019118725.1 Candidatus Parabacteroides intestinavium
TACCAAAATGTGAATTTTGCTACACTCCCCTCCATTGTTTAATTAATTAAATCCGATTTTATTTGACAAAATCAGCTTTCTTTATATAATCGGCACTTTCGCGTGCAGCCTTGAACATCTCTTCTGAGATCTGCTCTTTGGTATAAGCGCTTCCGTCAGCATTCTTCTTTTCACGCAAAGCTTTCGGAACTTCGATTTCAACGACATAATTCTTCATTCCGTTCTTGTAGAACTGGTTAAAGATGCCTTCAAAGTCAATAGTCTTACTAGCACCGATAACGAATTCATCCTTGATATGCAATAATTGGATGCGGTTCGGATATTTCTTCAGATATTCTACCGGAGATTTTCCGCCTTTTGTACACCAATAAACATCCAGTTCGAAGCATACATATTCCGGATTGGTATGTTCTACCAGATATTCCCACATAATAGCATCGCTGTCTTTCAGTTTGTTGAATTCGTGAGAGTGATTGTGGTATCCCAGCTTCAATCCGTATTCAGCGGCAATCTTACCTACCCGGTTGAAGTAATCGCACATACGTTGTACATCAGCAACGGTGAATTCTACCTGATAGCTTGGGATAACGAAATACTTTCCTCCGCAAGTCTGCTGGATTTTGAAAAGCTCACGCCAACGGTTCATGATTTCATCCTCTTTGGCAGGGTCTTCCTGAATACTGGAGTGTGTAGAGATGATTTCCGCTCCCAATTTGTCGCAAAGAGCCTTGAATTCATCGGCCGGCATACCGAATACCTTGGGGTCGCCTCCCCATTGTACCAGTTCAAGGACATTGTATCCCATGTCGGTCAGGCGGGTAAGGGATGCTTTAGGGTCTTTTTGCATGGCATCCATGACGGAATAAAGTTGAATGCCGATTTTCTTTTCTTTTGCGGATGCAGCTTCCGGGTTCAGAAGCAAAACGAACGTAGCGGCTATATAAGCCAATACGAAAAGAATACTATACTTCTTCATGTTGTAATGTGTTTTGTTTTATGGTAAAAATAATTTGTGATACAAAGGTAACAATTAGTTTTTATCCTTAAATGAAATGTCCGGATTAATTTTAGAATTTGTTTCCAGACGTGTATAGCGGAAACCTTTTTCCGTAGGTCAGCATACGCCAGATCCATTCTAACAATCCGAATTGGAAATGACGAAGCCAAACGCTACTGAAGAGCGATTCGATGATATATACCCCGGTCGCGATGAGTAAGACGTAAATCAGTCCCATGCTTGCGCCCAGTTCCAGTCCGATGCCGTAGAAAATGGCAATACCCCAAAGGGACTGACCGATATAATTGCTGAGTGCCATACGTCCGGAGAAGGCGAACAGGTGGAAGGGCTTCCAATCGGGTTTCCGGAGGAAGAACAGGCATACTCCGGCCATATAGGCGAATCCTAAAGGATAAACGCTGATGCAGTAGAGAACCGAATGGGCGGCCAGCCCAAACGGGTGCTGGTTCATTGCGCTCCAGGCGTAAAGGACCGAATAAGGCAATCCTATCAGCATCCCTGCGCGGAATAATTGTTTTAGGAAAGGTTTGAGGTTTTCCAAGTCTGCATACATCCGTTTCCTGCCGATATAAAATCCGATTAGGAATAATCCCATTACCTTAAAATAGCGGTTCCCATCGATAAACTCCTGCACCCGTACCAAGGCTCCTTGTATCAGGAATTCGAACATGCCCTGATAATTGTCCGCATCGCGTAGCCAATAAGCGAAATTCTCTTCCGTAATCCCATATTTTGCACAATAGTAATGTTGCCAATGCACAACCGGAGTCGCCGGATAGATATGCCGGATCTCGATAAAGAGGTCTATGAGGATAGGCAGGAAAAGTAATGCACCTGCCCAGGTCAGCAAAGCACGATCAGAAGCGTTTCGGAATAGTGGAAGGAAAAGCCCCAGGAGGGCATACAGCATCAATATGTCTCCGCTCCAGATGAACATCAGATGCAGAAACCCGATGAGGGTGAGGATGCCCATACGCCGGTAAAAAATGCGGAATCCGTTGGCTCCCTTTTTGATGGCATTTGAAATGATGATGGAAAAGCCAATGCCAAATAGCAGGGAGAACAATGTATAGAATTTTCCGTCAATAAATACATATTGTAAGAAGCGGACCACCGAATCTATTCGTGCCGTAGGAAAAGCTTGGGTGGCTTCAGCGGATAAAAATGTATATAAGGAAAATTCCGGGAAATTAGCCAACGCAATTCCCAGCAATGCCAAACCACGGAGGATGTCCAATATGGCAAATCGTTCGGAGGTTCGGACCGGACTGGCTGATTTTTGGATTTTTGTTAAGGGTATTGCCATAGTCGTTTCTTTTTCGGAATAAATTCTATTTTTTGATGGTACAAAATTCGGAAAAAATGTTCAATAGTGAATTACATAGATTACAGATAATGCTACCTGAATTACGGAAAAAAGCCTCTAAGTCTGCATTCTGTAAAACAGATACTTTATTCTGTAATTTGGGTTATATGGTGCGTAAATAAAGAAGTACTTTTGCATATAAATCGAACAACGCTTGAATAATGGGAAAGGAACTTGACTTAAACAACGTGGATACGTATGATAAAGGCATGATTCAATCAATGAAAGAGACTACTTTAGACATAAAGACTGTTTACGAATGCAATCGTTGCTTAGGTACGAAAACATGGCACCCGCAAGCCAGTATTATTGATTTGGAGAACCCGAGGTTGGAGCAGGAGTCTGTAAAGTTTGAGTTTTATGCTATTCTGCTGATAGAGGAGTGCCCAGATGGATGCTGCTGTTGCGGACGGAAATATTATGACTTCACCAATGCGACAATGGTGTTTCTGACGCCCGGAGAAATCTTCCGGATGAGCAAAGAGAATACCTTGCCCGACAAAGGCTGGCTGCTGGCTTTTCATCCTGACTTGTTGTTCCGGACAACCTTAAAGACGCATATCAGCGACTATACTTTTTTTCATTACCGCAAAGAGGAAGCGTTGCATTTGTCGCAGCGTGAAACAGCTACCATCACTTGTTGTCTGGAAAATATCGAAGAGGAGTTGCATCATCCGATTGACAAGCATACCGGAACTATCCTTTCGCGGCATATTGAGCTGATGCTGGATTATTGCTCCCGTTTTTATGAGCGTCAGTTCATCACGCGGGAAAACAAAAACAAGACCATTCTCAAACGACTGGCTGAGATGACAAACAATTATATCTCTTCGGGAAAATTGCAAAACGGAAAATTGCCACAAGCCGAATATTTTGCCGCGTCCTTGAATCTTTCGGTCGCGTATTTCAATGACCTCTTGAAGTTTGAGACCGGGAAAGATATTACGGAGTATATCCGTTGTAAGCAATTGAGTATGGCGAAACATCTGCTTATGGATCCGGACAATACACCGGCTTCTGTCGCTTTTCGTTTGGGCTTTCCGAGTGTACAATATTTCTCTTTTTTATTTAAGAAACTTATCGGAGTCGGTCCGGGCGAATATCGAGGGTATAGGCAAGGTGGGGGGACGAGTTAAAAGCCAAACTGGAGTCTTGCCAACTCGTTTTCATTCCGCCTTGCCTTGACGTAGCCCGCTACGCCTTCTGCAAGCCGAAAAGCAATCCGCAAGACATAAGGGGGCAATCTACCCAAAGTCTAATGACCGATTTGGGTTAATAAGTTAGAATTTCCAATCCCTGTTCGGTCATCACGAAAGTGTGTTCCCATTGTGCGGAAGGAAGTCCGTCATCCGTCAGTACTGTCCAGCCGTCATCCGAATCAATATAGACGTCATAACGTCCCATATTGATCATCGGCTCAATCGTAAAGACCATTCCCGGAACAAGTAACATTCCGGTCCCTTTTCGTCCGAAGTGGCACACCTCAGGCTCTTCGTGAAACTCCAGCCCTACGCCATGTCCGCACAAGTCTCTCACCACCGAATAGCCATTCTTCTCGGCATGTTTCTGAATGGCATGGCCGATATCGCCTACGAATCCGAAAGGCTGTGCAGCTTCCATTCCGATTTTCAGGCATTCTTTGGTCACTTCTACCAAACGCCGTTTTGCCGGAGATACATTCCCGATCATAAACATCCGGGATGCATCGGAATAATATCCGTCCAGAATGGTTGAAACATCTACATTGATTATATCCCCATCGCGTAGAATCTCTTTTTCGCTGGGTATGCCGTGGCAGACCACCTCGTTGATAGAGGTGCAGACACTTTTCGGAAAGCCTTCGTAATTGAGCGGTGCGGGGATGGCTCCGTGGTCTACGGTATAATCATAGACCAGTTTGTCGATTTGGGCAGTCGACATTCCTTCCTTGATTTCCTTTTCCACCAGATCTAAAACTCCGGTATTTACAATACCGCTTCGCCGGATGCCTTCAATCTGTTCCGGTGTCTTTATCAGGTCGCGTGTCGGAACCAAATGCCCTTTGTTCTGAAGGTAAAGGATACGCTTATCCAGCTCTGTCAAAGGCTGGCCCTTAATGGGCCGCCAATTGTTTATTTTTCTGCGTGACATCTTTTTATTCCTTCCTTTAGAAGCTGTTTTGAATTTCTTCGGAAAATATTTATACAGCTTTTTCTAAATATGTTTCCGGTCTTTTTCCCCGTTCTTATTCGTCACATAGCCCGCTATGCTCCTCATAAGAACAAATAAAAATCCTCGAAAACATTCTTTACAAAAAGCTGGAATAAATTCCAAACAGCTTCTTAGTTCTTTATTCTTTTATTTTGTTTGCTTATAAGAAGCTGTTTGGATTTTCTTTGGAAAAAGGCTGAAGTAAATTCAAAACAGCTTCTTAAACCAAGGGCAAAGGTACGAACTAATTGATTACGTTGTTCATTCTTTTTGTTTTTCCGCCCATTCCAGCCGACGTTGGTCAGGGAGTGGCGTTACTTTGAAATCCTCGAATATAGCTGTAAAACCTTCTCCATCCGGACAAGCCCCCATCAAGCCGACCATTACCGGACAGTTGTCCTGCAACCAGCAGGTGCGCATCATGATGTATTCTTTATCGTCCAGCGAATAGAAGATTTCTACTGCGTCCAACCGGCGTACGGCTTTAATCCAAATGGATTTCGGTGCATCGTTAAGCCGGACTACGCTCCAATCGCTGGTCCCGTGTGTTACAACAGCACTTACGTTTTGTTTCCCGTCCACATATTCCACACCGGCTTTGATCCAATTCTCGTGATCAATGCGGATCATCATTCCCATTTGGTCGAAAGTCGTCTTGTATTTCCCGGTTATTTTTACTTTTGCTTCAAACTCACCTCCGTAGGTGGCGTAATAGAAAGGTCCGTCATCTACCGTAAATCCATAATGAGCTATGCGCCAAAAGTCAGTCTTGGCGGGAATGTCCATCACGAATGTATTTTTATCCTTAATTTCCCATTTCGGCGATTCGTTCAACCATTGCATTTTTTCAAGGCTCTGAGCCTGTATGGTGCCGGCCGCAAGAAGCGACAGGGCAGCCAAGTAGATTTTTTGTTGTACCATATATATAGAATTATTTATACTTTTGTGTATGCAAAATTAGTGTGCCGGAAAGAATGTGGCAATACTGATTTTTAACCATAATACGGCTTATGGATGTTTTAAAAAGAGAAATAGATGAAGTTTATACTTCCCATTTGATAGATGTAGCACGACTGGACTATACTGTCCGGGACAAGCAGTATGCTTTTGTCCGTTCGTTGGTCTTGATCAGTGGAGGGTGTGCTGTGATTTCAGATGTGTCTGACCAGACAAGCCGTATTGCTGTTTCTCCGGATGCTAATTTCTTGGGTCTAAAGTCTGAAGAAATGAAGAAACAATCTATAGATTCGATGGATGAGGATTATATCTATTGTCGGATTCATCCGGAAGATTTGGTGGAAAAACGTTTGCTGGAATATAAGTTTTTTCAAAAGACTTTTGCACTACCTGCGTCTGAACGGTTGAAGTATCGTGGACGTTGCCGCTTGCGCATGTTAAACGCGCAGGGAGAATATCAGTACGTGGATAATCTGGTGCAGATTATGCAAAACACGCCCGATGGAAAGGTCTGGTTGATTTTATGCTTATATGAACTGTCTGCCAATCAGTATTCTGCATTGGATATCAGTCCTACGATAACTCACATGGAGCGTGGCGAAATAGAGACGCTTTCTCTCAAGCAGGAGACCAACTCTATTCTGTCGGAACGTGAAAAAGAAATTCTGGAATTGATCCGTAAAGGAATGCGCAGCAAAGAAATCGCTTCCGAACTGCATATCAGTATAAATACGGTTAACCGTCATCGGCAAAATATCCTGAGCAAGTTGTCTGTCTCCAATTCTATCGAGGCCTGTAGGGCAGCCGAGATCATGAAGCTTTTTTAGCAGGATGTTCCGTATAGGATAAAATAAACCCAAATCGGTCATTAGACCGCTCAACGGTTCTTTTTTTCTGAAAGAAAGCTCTTCGGGTATTTTGCCCCTTCTGCCAGCATCTTGCTTCCCGACTTGCCTCGACGTAGCCCGCTACGCCTTCTGC
>DWYO01000079.1 GCA_019118725.1 Candidatus Parabacteroides intestinavium
TGTTTTAAAGCATATTTTTTCTTAAAAATAGTCTACATAAAGAATATTTGCTGCAAACTCTTTTTTAGTCCGATAATTATATCTAATTTTGTTTCAATTCATGTTTAGGAATAAAATACATTATAAATTAAAACATAGCGAGACATGGAAAACAATGAATTACTCCAGATGGTAAGAAGTAAGGCACAAGGTTGGCTTACGGATAGTTATGACGCTGAAACGAGAGCAGCAGTACAGGCTTTGTTGGATAAAGAAGATCCGACAGAACTGATAGAATGCTTCTATAAGGACTTGGAATTCGGAACAGGTGGGCTGCGCGGTATCATGGGTGTAGGTTCAAACCGGATGAATATTTATACGGTGGGGGCTGCTACTCAGGGCTTGTCTAATTATCTGAAAAAAGAATATGCAGACCTTGAGCAGATCAAGGTGGTAATCGGTCACGATTGTCGTAACAATAGCCGGAAATTTGCTGAGATATCTGCAGATATATTTTCGGCCAATGGCATTAAGGTGTATATTTTCGAAAGCCTGCGTCCGACACCGGAGATGTCTTATGCTATCCGCAAGCTGGGATGCCAGAGCGGTATCATTTTGACGGCTTCACACAATCCGAAGGAATATAACGGATATAAGGCTTATTGGAATGATGGAGCGCAGATGATTACTCCACATGATAAGAATACCATTGCCGAAGTAAACAAAATCCGTTCGGCAAGTGATATTAAGTTCCAGGGAGATAAGGCTTTGATTGAGACTATCGGTGCGGAGATAGACGAGCAATTTGTGAATGATCTGAAGACGATTTCTCTTTCTCCGGAATCTATCCAACGCCATCATGATATGAAGATTGTCTATACACCGATACACGGAACAGGTGTCAAGTTGGTGCCGATGGCTTTAGCTAAATTTGGATTTACCAATATTATCCATGTGCCGGAACAGGATGTAGTCAGCGGAGATTTTCCGACAGTCGTTTCTCCAAATCCGGAAGAACCTGCGGCTTTGGCTATGGCGGTTGAGAAGGCGAAAGAAACGGATGCTGAATTGGTGCTGGCTTCTGACCCGGATGCAGACCGTGTGGGTGCTGCGGTCAAGAACAATGATGGAGAATGGGTATTGCTGAATGGTAACCAGACGGCTTTGATGTTTGTTTATTACCTGATTACCCGTTGGAAAGAGTTAGGCAAGATTCAGGGTAAGGAGTATATCGTCAAGACGATTGTAACGACCGAGACGATCCATACGATTGCCGAGCGTAATGGAGTAGGCTTCTATGATGTTTATACGGGCTTTAAGTGGATTGCCAACATCATGAAGCAAAACGAAGGTAAGTTGCAGTTCATTGGCGGAGGCGAAGAAAGCTACGGTTTCTTGTGCGAAGATTTCGTCCGTGATAAGGATGCGGTTTCGGCATGTGCCATGTTGGCCGAGATTGCGGCTTGGGCAAAAGATAACGGCATGACGATGTATCAGTTGCTTCAGAAAATTTATGTAGAGTATGGATTCTCGAAAGAAAAAGGAATTTCTGTAGTAAAGAAAGGCAAGAGCGGAGCTGAGGAAATCGAGGCTATGATGAAGCAATTCCGGGCAAATCCGTTGACCGAGATAGCCGGTTCGAAAGTCGTTCTGTTCAATGATTTCTCTACATTGAAAGGATTGGATTATTTGACTAACGAGACATTGACTCTGGATATGCCGACAACCTCTAACGTGCTTCAGTATTTTACGGAAGATAAGACTAAAGTCTCTATCCGTCCTTCTGGAACTGAGCCTAAGATTAAGTTCTATATTGAAGTGCATTCAAATGTGAATAGTGTAGATGAATTAGCTGAAGCCGACAAGGCTGCACTCGCAAAGATCGAGGCTATCAAGGCTTCGCTGGGCATCTGATAATACATAAAGAATGGAGAATTGAGCGTGAAGGATCTGGATCCTCCTTGATTCTTCATTCTTTTTTTGTGAATTTGTAGAAACCTGATTTTTGATATTCTTCCATGATCACTCTTATTACCCAAAACAAGAAACAATACTTGGATTTATTACTTTTAGCCGATGAGCAAGAGTCGATGATTGACCGATATTTGGAACGAGGAGAGCTTTATGCGCTTTATGATAACAGTGAATTGGTATCGGTATGCGTAATCACCCAAGAGGGCGAAGGAATTTATGAAATAAAGAATATCGCCACTTATCCCCAATATCAACGGAAAGGTTATGGTCGGCAGCTGATTCATTTTCTGTTCGAGCACTATCGCCACAAATGTCATACCATGCTGGTCGGGACAGGCGAGAGTCCGCTGACCGTCCCCTTTTATGAAAGCTGCGGATTCACCTATTCGCACCGTATTCCCAATTTTTTTACCGACCATTACGATCATCCGATTATCGAAGCTGGCAAGTTGCTGACAGACATGGTCTATTTTAAGAAAGAACTCTGATTTTCTATCAAAATAAAAAGATTCTAAATCAAAATTGGTAGTATTTTTTTTCGAAAATATCCGTTATTTGTCACAATTAATCAATTAAAAATATCTTATCATGAAAAGGCATATTATTTTGTGCGGGTTATGTTTGGCTTTAGCCGGATTAACCGGTTGCAACCCGCCGGTAGATTCGGTCGAAGTCACCCGGTTACAGGTAGAAATGAAGTCTAATCCGCTGGGAATAGATGTGGCACAGCCTCGTTTTTCGTGGCAAATAGCATCCGATAAACCCGATTTAATGCAGGTGGGGTATCGGATTCAGGTTGCAGCTTCTCCGGAAGATTTGCAATCCGGGAAAAATTTGCTTTGGGATTCAGGTGAAATAACTTCTGATTGCTCTTTGTTTATTCCTTATGAAGGTGAGATGTTACAATCTCGCCAGTCTTATTATTGGCGTGTTAAGGTGAAGACCAATCAGTCTGCCGGAGATTGGAGTGAGGTACAGATGTGGTCGATGGCTATCTTGAATCCTACGGAATGGAAAGCCCGCTGGATTGGTGAGAACCAGATGTCGAATCCGGGAGAGACGGATAAAGACCATACGCGTTTGGCTGCACGTTATCTGCGTAAACCTTTTTCAATCAACAAAGAGGTGAAGCGGGCTACCTTATATATATCCGGGCTGGGATCTTCTGAATCTTATTTGAATGGGAAACGGATCAGCGAAGATATCTTTGCGCCGATGCCCTCTCATTATCCTACGCGTGTATATTATAATGTATATGACGTGACAGATTTGCTACAACAAGGAGATAATCTTTTGGGTGTTGTCTTGGGAAATGGCCGGTATTTTGCCATGCGTAATCCGGGAATGCTGACTTATGGGCTGCCCTCGTTATTAGCTCAGTTGGAGATGGAGTATACCGATGGCACAACCGAGCAAGTGGTGAGTGATACGAGCTGGAAGGTTACTTCGCAAGGTCCGATTATCGCAAATAATGAATTTGACGGAGAAGAGTATGATGCCCGTAAGGATTTGAAAGGGTGGAATACTGCACAATATGATGATTCGGCTTGGAAAACGGCTGAGTTGATGGATGAACCGCAAGGCAAACTGGTGGCTCAACCCAATCCGAACCTGACGATTCAGGATACGGTAAAGCCTATTCAGGTAATAGCCCGGTCGGATGGAAAGTACATTTTGGATATGGGACAGAATATGGTCGGCTGGTTGAATGTGCAATTAAAGGGCAAGGCGGGTAAACCGATTACCTTGAAGTTTGCGGAGATCTTGAATCCGGACACCACGCTCTATTTGGCCAATCTCCGTTCGGCGAAGGTGACGGATGTCTATACGCCGGCTTCAGATGCTGCTTTCACATGGGAACCCAGCTTTGTTTATCACGGTTTCCGTTATGTAGAAGTGGACGGATTGGATTACCGGCCAGAGCCCAGTGATTTTTCCGGCTATGTCATTTATGATGAGATGTCTACTACCGGAAAATTCAAGAGCTCCAATCCGTTGGTTGACCAGATTCATAAGAATGCTTATTGGGGAATCCGGGGAAATTATCGCGGGATGCCGACCGATTGTCCGCAACGTGACGAGCGTTTGGGCTGGTTGGGTGATCGTGTTACTGGAGCGAGCGGCGAGGCCTATCTGTTCAATAATGCATTGTTGTATAATAAATGGTTGCAGGACATAGAAGACTCTATGAGTCCGGAGGGGAGTATCTCGGACGTTTCGCCTAAGTATTGGACGATTTATAATGATGATGTGACTTGGCCTGCGGCTTTCTTTACGGTCGCTGAGATGCTTCATCGCCAGTTTGGGGATGATAGTGCTATCCGCAGACATTACCCGGCCATGAAGAAATGGATGCAGCACATGGAGCAAACGGCTATGCAGGATTATATCATTACCAAGGATACGTATGGGGATTGGTGTATGCCTCCGGAAGAACAACATTTGATTCATTCGCAAGACCCGGCCCGCAAGACAGATGGTTCAATTTTGGGGACCAGTGTCTATTATAATCTGTTGCACCTGATGATGAAGTTTGCCGATATTTGTGGAAAGTCGGAGGATATCGCCGGATATCAGCAATTGGCGGATAAGATGAAAGAGGCTTATAATAAGAAGTTCTTCAATCCGGAAACAGCTCAATATGGCAATAATACGGTTACGGCCAATATGCTATCCTTGCGTTTGGGATTAGTGCCCGAAGGGTATGAGCAGAAAGTATTTGATAATATAGTCCAGAAGACGGAAGTTGACTTTAAAGGGCATGTCAGTACCGGTGTGTTGGGAATCCAGCATTTGATGCGTGGTCTGACGGAATATGGCCGGAAGGATTTGGCGTATAAGATTTTGACGAATGAGGATTATCCAAGCTGGGGCTATATGATTAATAAAGGAGCTACTACGATTTGGGAGTTATGGAACGGTGATACGGCAGATCCAGCCATGAACTCGGCCAACCATGTGATGCTTTTGGGTGATTTGCTGATTTGGTATTACGAAGACCTTGCGGGAATCAAGTGTGCGGATGATGCTGTAGCATTTAAAAAGATAGAAATGAGCCCGGTTCTTCCCGAAGGTCTTGATTATGTGGATGCTTCGTACGAGTCGGCTTATGGTACCATTGAAAGTGAATGGACTCGGGATGGCGATAAATTGACCTGGAGAGTGGTAGTTCCGGGCAATACTTCAGCGCAGGTCTATTTCCCTGAAGGCTATCAAAAAGCAAGTAACTCGGATTTGGGAAATGTACGCTATTCCGATGATAAGAAGGTTGAAGTCGGTTCGGGTGAATATATTTTCCATTTTACACGAGAATAAGCTGGAAAAGATGATTTCTCTTTTTTGAGGAAATATTTAGTTGAATATTTGCAAGGTAGGTTATAAATGTCTATATTTGCAACCGATTTTCCTTAGAGGGTAGAAAAGTAATGCAAAGGCATTCACCCTCGGGTCCTAACCTGTTTAAATAGTAAAAAGACAGATGTACGTAGTAGTAGAAATTAACGGTCAGCAATTCAAGGCTGAGCAAGGAAAAAAGTTGTTTGTTCACCACATTCAGAATGCTGAAAACGGCGCAGTTGTTGAATTTGATAAAGTATTGTTGGTTGACAACAACGGCGAAGTAAAGGTCGGTGCTCCGGTTGTAGAGGGCGCAAAAGTGGTTTGTGAAGTGGTTTCTCCCTTGGTAAAAGGAGACAAAGTATTGGTTTTCCACAAGAAGAGAAGAAAAGGTTACCGTAAATTGAACGGTCATCGTCAACAATTCACAGAGGTTTTAATTAAGGAAGTTGTAGCTTAACGTTTTAAAGGAGTAAGAAGAAATGGCACATAAAAAAGGTGTTGGTAGTTCTAAGAACGGCCGTGAATCAGAAAGCAAACGATTAGGTGTAAAGTTGTTCGGTGGTGAGACCGCTAAAGCTGGTAACATTATCGTTCGTCAAAGAGGTACAGTTCATCATCCGGGTGTAAACGTTGGTATGGGCAAAGATCATACATTGTATGCATTGGTTGATGGCGTGGTTACTTTCCACAAAGGAAAAGCAGATCGTTCATATGTTTCTGTAAAGGAAATTAAGGCGGAAGCTTGATTTTGCGCGGAGAAAGTTTTTTACATAGAATAAAGGACGGTCGGTATAGGTAATATGCCGGCCGTTTTTTATGCTTTGTCCGGAACATACTTAAATTTAAATTATCGCTTATGCTGGAAAACGTTTATGCTTATTTTCGGGAGAATATTCGGAAAAACGAGCAACAGATTGCCATTCTTAAACGCAAAATTCATACTATAGGGACGATCCGTTTGCTGATTGTCTTGATGGCTATAGCCCTGTTTTATTTTATTCCGTTTCCGACCTGGCTTGAGCGGCTTGTTGTACTGGCCCTGTTTGCTATACCCTTTATCGGATTGATGGTTTATCATAATCGTTTGTTTGCCCAAAGAACGGATTGCGAAGCCTTGTTGGCGTATAACCAGAAAGAACTGAAAGCCTTAGATTATGATTTTTCTGCATTCGACGGTGCACCGGAAGAGCAGGATGCCGGGCATTCATATTCCTTGGATTTGGATTTGTTTGGTGGGCATTCCTTGTTTCAATCCATGAACCGGTGCGTGACGACCTTTGGGAAGAAACGTTTGGCAGCGTGGATGAAGCAACCTTTAACCCAAAAGGATTCTATAGAAGAAAGACAAGATGCGGTTCGAGAATTGGCGGCTTTCCCGGATCAATTCCAATTGTTTTATCTTTTGGGCCAGAGAAAGTCGGGAAAGGGAAGCGATATCCGTAATCTGGAGCAATTGAGGGAGGGTGTCAATCATTTTGCAGAGAATCGGATCTGGAAAGTCTTGGTTTGGATTGTCCCTTTCTTTTGGTTATTCCTTATAGGTGGATATTTGTCTGGATTTATAGCCGAGAAATGGTTGGGAATATATTTGGCGGCATCATTTATTATTGCCTATTGGCGGACTAAAGAGATTTACCGGTTACACCTTTCTGTAGATAAAATGGAACATATCCTAGAAACTTATGCAGGGCTGATGAGGCATATAGAGGAAAGGCGGTTTCAGGCTCCTTTATTAAGCGAGCTTCAACGGCATTTCTTCAAAGAAAACCAGAAGGCTTCTGATTCATTGAAAGTTCTATCCCGACATATCGGAGCCTTGAATCAACGCTTTAGTTTGGCGGGGATGATTTTGAATCTGCTTTACTTACGGGATACGCGTCAAGCTATTGCTTTGGAACAATGGCGTGTCAAGCATAAAGAGGATATCACGGATTGGATCATGACCTTAGCGGATTTTGACGCACTTTCATCGTTGGGTAATTATGCTTTCACGCACCCGGATTTCACCTATCCGGAGATTGCTGAAAGTTATTTCCGGATGCAAGGTGAACAACTCGGACATCCTTTATTGAACCGTAAGCAATGTGTGAAGAATCCGATAGATATTCCGCGTAGCCCTTGGTTCTTGATCATTACGGGAGCCAATATGGCCGGGAAAAGCACTTACCTGCGAACTATAGGCGTTAATTATTTACTTGCGTGTATGGGGCTTCCGGTATGCGCGAAGCGATTGGCGGTATATCCGGCTCATTTAGTCACCAGCTTACGCACTTCCGATTCATTGGCCGGTAATGAGTCCTATTTCTTTGCCGAATTGAAGCGATTAAAGATGATTATAACCCGTCTTCAGGCCGGTGAGCAGCTCTTCATTATTTTGGACGAGATTCTGAAAGGCACGAATTCTATTGATAAACAAAAAGGTTCGATGACATTGATGAAGCAACTGATAGCTTATCAGGCGTGTGGAATTATAGCTACGCACGATTTGATATTGGGTAGTTTGGAACAGGAATTTCCTCATCAGATTAAAAATTATCGTTTTGAGGCGGACATCCGGAATGATGAGCTGAGCTTCTCCTATAAGTTGCAAGAAGGGATTGCTCAAAATATGAATGCTTGCTTTTTGATGAAGAAGATGGGTATCACCATGGATTGACCTTGACCCCAAAAAAAGACGGTGTGTCATAATTGCAAACTGCTGCGTTATTTTCGGAATTCGGGCTAAGTCATTTACTCCAGTAAACTCCTGTCGCCCTCATCCTCAATGCCTTGCATTTTGCCAATTATGACACACCTTAATGGGGTTGCATCAAAACATTCATTTTGGCACAGCCCCTTTCCCTGTACCTCCCCTATGAGGAAAGATTAATTTTGTTCTTTCAGAATCACATCATGGGCTCCACCTTCTACAATAGAAGTAGATGAAACCAAGGTGATTTTTGCGGTCTTTTGTAATTGTTCAATGGTAATTGAGCCACAACTGCACATGGTCGCTTTAATCTTGCCTAGGGTAACTGCCAAATTATCTTTCATTTTTCCGGCATACGGAACGTAGCTATCTACGCCCTCTTCAAACTTCAGAGCTTCGCTTCCGCCCATATCGTAGCGTTGCCAGTTTTTAGCCCGGTTGGAACCTTCTCCCCAATATTCTTTGACGAAGTTATTTCCGATTTTTAATTTTTTTGTCGGTGATTCATCGAAGCGGGCGAAATAACGTCCCATCATCAGGAAGTCGGCACCCATAGCCAAAGCTAATACCATGTGATAATCATGCACCAAACCTCCGTCACTACAGATCGGAATATAGATTCCTGTTTTCTGGAAATAGGTGTCGCGGGCCTTGGCTACATCAATTAATGCTGTTGCTTGTCCGCGTCCGATACCCTTTTGCTCGCGGGTAATACAGATGGAACCACCTCCGATACCCACCTTTATAAAGTCGGCTCCGGCTTCTACCAGGTAGTTGAACCCTTCTTGATCTACTACGTTTCCGGCACCTACCAATATCTTATTTCCGTAAGTCTCTTTGATCCAACGCAGGGTATCTGACTGCCATTCGGAATATCCGTCTGATGAGTCAATGCAGAGTACATCCACACCTGCGTCAACCAAGGCTGGTACACGTTCTTTGTAATCGCGTGTATTGATACCGGCTCCGACCAGCAGAGTCTTGTCCTTGCCTGATAATTCATACGGATTCTGACGATGGCTATCGTAATCCTTGCGGAATACGAAATATTGTAATTTTTGGTCTTTATCAATAATGGGTAATGTATTCAGTTTATGTTCCCAAATAATTTGGTTTGCTTCAGACAGGGTGATGCCTGCTTCGCCCACAATCAGTTTGGAGAATGGGGTCATGAATTCTTTGACAGGAGTGTTCAGGTCATCTTTTTCAACCCGATAATCACGGCTTGTCACGATTCCCAATAGTTTTCCGTTCGGAGTGCCGTCTTCGGTAATGCCAATTGTGGAGTGTCCGGTTGTTCTCACCAAAGCTACTACATCCTTTAGTGTATTTTCCGGAGTCAGATTTGAGTCACTGATAACAAATCCGGCCTTGAATTTCTTTACTTTTCGAACCATTTCTGCTTGGTTCTCGATGGTTTGTGAACCGAAAATAAAGGAAAGACCTCCGTTGCGTGCTAATTCAATAGCCAATTCCGGTCCGGAGACAGATTGCATGATAGCCGATACAAATGGAATGTTCAATTGGATAGCAGATTTCTCGCCCGCTTTGAATTTTACTAAAGGTGTTTTTAGTGATACGTTCTGAGGCGTACATTCTTTTGTCGTCAAACCTGGAATAAGCAAATATTCACCGAAGGTTCTTGATACATCATTTAAGTAAACTGCCATAAGATACTATTATTTACTGGATGAAAGTTTTTTCTTGCAAAGATAGTGATTTTTTTTGGAACGAACGAATTTCTGAAAGAGTTCGTTGGTCTCATTATCGGATAAACAGACCTGTTCGAATATATTCCGGAGCAAATTCTCGTTTACCCGTTCAAAATCCTCTTGCCGGACGGTAATAAACAATCCGCCTATGTCTGCTGCTCCCGGGCTGGACAGGAAGTGTTGTTCGTTATGGGCTTCATATTGCCAAGGCCGGTGCTTTTTTCGGGGAATGAGAATCAGGCGCCAGGCCGATTCTTGAAAATGGACGAACAGGTTCATCATGGGTTCCGTCTCTTCTGGATTTGTTTTGGCTGATTGACAGATGGCGTGGAAGAGGCGGATGGCTTGATCTTCGGAGTCAGACTCAATTACCAATCCGTTCCGCAGGTAATGCGTTAATAAGAATAATTTGCAATTTTCTTCCTGATAGGCAAGATGCAGGAAAGGACGGATATCATTGTCTATAGGCATGATTCCGAAGGGGACTGCTTGAAAATGAGCATGATCCGGAGCCGAAGCTCCGCATCTTGGTCCGTTGTAAAACAAGGTGAAATCAGGCAATTCTCGGGCAAGAAGCAGCAGGTCGTTTATCCGTGTCCGGATTTCCTGGGGGGTATGAGACACCACCGGGATGGTAAGATGCTCCCGGAAGATAGGATAAGGGTTACAAAGTATCCAATACTCCTTAAACGAAACATGCAATTGGTTTTCTGGCAAATGTGCTGGACAAAGGAAGCATTTCCGTTGTTTTAGGGAATGGCTATCTACCTTAGCGGCCGAGGAAACGATACGTGCCGGATTGAATTGCACCTTTATTTTTATTCCGGACAAATCAAACTCTTTTATCCGGACATCTTCCAATGCTTGGTGATTTGCCGCGGCTAAATCCCAGGTAAGGAGTTGTTGCCTTAACATCTCCCTGACCTCTTGTTGCAATGCGCTCATCTTTCCTTGTTTTTTAAGATACGGGCTTTCAGTTCCCATGTCCGTAACCGGTCCTTATAAAGATTGTTCCGGTTCGTCTGTTCGATGCTGAGGGTCGCGTCCGAATTGTCTTCCCATCTGCGGCACAGGTAAAGTACGTCATAGATTCTTCCGATTTGATAATCCCTGCTGATCCGCAATCCTACAGCATAATCCTCACCATAACTGGTGTTCGGAAAATGAATCCGGCGGATTAAAGGAGTATAAAACGCGCGTGGCGCACCCAGCCCGTTGATTCGCAGGGCATTGTTCCGTCCGTTGTCGGGAGTCCATTCTTTGTGGTCGATTATTCCCGGAGGAATCTCTTCCATCTGGAAATTCGTCATCCGGTAGCTCCCGATGACCATACCGCATTGTTGGGTATAAAAGGCATCGACAATCTTTTGCAAGGTCGATGTGTCGCTATATACATCATCGCTATCCAGCTGGATGGCAAACTTACCGCATTCCGGATGGTTGACGCCCAGGTCCCAGCATCCGCCGATACCCAAGTCAGTACGCTTCGGCCGGAGATGAATCACCTGGACTCCGTTTGCATACTTTTGTATACACTCACTTGTCCCATCGGTCGAATGATTGTCTATGATGATCAGGTTAAAAGCGAAAGAGGTCTTCTGATGAAGTACCGAACGGATGGCATCTTCGATGGTTTTTACCCGATTCCGTACCGGAATGATGACAGAGGCTTCTACGGGAAAATTCTCTTCTGCGAAATCCACTTTCAGGAACTCCGGTTTCAGGTAAGCTCCGATAGCTTTCAAATGCGCTGTGCAGGCCTGCTCCATCTCCTTTTGTGCCTCTTGATTCCTGGGGTCTACATAGTCGAACATTTTTTGTCCGCTGCTCCGGGTGTCTTTTTCTTTGGCCGTATAGAGGTATTCGTTGATATGCACGATAGGATATGAACGGGAAATGTTCAGTCGGACATCATAAAGCCCGGCGTGTTGATAATCGCCCGTAGCCTGCCGGATAGCCTTTTTCAATGCAGAGGTGCGGATGAAAAGCAATTTTCCGAAATCGAAATCATTACGTAGACTACCCTCTTGGTAATCGATCAACGGATGGGGAATGAATTTATCCTCTTTCTCTTCCCGATAGTCCGCGTAAACCAAACCGGCTTGTGTCATCTCTGCTATGGTATAAAATCGCTCCGGAGCGAAGGGGCCCAACTCGATGTCTTCATCGGTTATCTGTAACAGGACATATCGGGTATTCACTATTTCCGCTATCCGTTCCATTTCTTTACGGCTCGGATGGGCGAGAGGTAAATATGTATATTCTTCTTGTGTTATCATAGCTATTAAAATAAAAAACGCAGTCTGTCTATAAGCCGGGTTCTGTACTTATGTCTAAGCATAAGCGCCTGCCATTTATCTAATCTTGTTATTTCTAACAAGCTCAAGCGGTCTACCCCTCGGCATCGGGCGGGCAGCCCTACAACGCCGATATACATGACCTTACAACCCATAAGGCGTACGGCACCCTTTGTTGCCAAAGGATCCGGTGAGCTCTTACCTCACCTTTTCACCCTTACCGGGCCAAAAGCCCGGCGGTTCTTTTCTGTTACGCTACTCAAGCCTCACGACCTGCTACCCGTTAGGAAGTATGGTGCCCTGTGTTGCCCGGACTTTCCTCTTGCTCCCAAAAAGAAACAAGCGACAGACCGACAAACTGCGTGGGCGCAAAGATACGACTTTTATTTATTCATCGCGACTTCCGCCTAAGAAAATCATAATGTAATACATCAAGGTGGCCAACGAACCTAAGGCAGCTACCACATACGTGTAAGCGGCCGATTTCAATGCGTCTTCGGCTTTATCTTGTGTAAACACATTCGTAATTCCGGCACGGCTCAACCATACCAACGCGCGCTGGCTGGCATTGATTTCGACAGGCAGGGTAATGAAACTGAACAAGGTGGTTGAGGCAAACAGGATAATCCCCAACAACATCAGCTGCGGGAACGTGTGCAGCAACAACATGCCACCCAGCAACACCCATGTCATGATGTTCGATGCGAAACTTACCACTGGGACCAACGCCGAACGCATCTTTAAAGGAGCATAAGCCGTAGCGTGTTGTACGGCGTGTCCGCATTCGTGGGCCGCAACCGCTGCAGCTGCTATGCTATTGCTGGCATAGACACTCTCGCTCAAATTGACGGTCTTGGTCATCGGATTGTAATGGTCCGTCAGATGTCCCGGTGTACAGGTAACCTGCACATCATAAATACCGTTGTCATGCAACATTTTCTCGGCCACTTCTCGACCGGTCATTCCATTGGGTAAAGGGATTTGAGAATATGTCTCAAATTTTCGTTGAAGGCGGTTTGACACCACCCAGCTCAATAGGGCAAAGCCTATGAAAATAATCCAATACAACATAATAATTTATTTCTCATTTAATGATTATCGCTTCAAATATAGAACAAATTCCTGACCAAACAAAAAATGGCAGAAAAACAAGACATTCTTTTGCCTTTTTCTGCCATTTTTAGGATTTTATCCTGTCGTTTTTTCACTTATTCTTCTTCGTACCGTATAATGGTCTGTTCGCGGTCCGGGCCTACCGATACGATCTTGATAGGAACACCCAGTTCTTCTTCCAGGAATGTCAGGTAAGCGTTGAACTCTTCGGGGAATTCATCTTCGCTCTTCATCTTCGTCATATCAGTCTGCCATCCCGGAAGCTCTACATAGACCGGTTCTACCTCACCATCGATGGAATAGGGGAATTCGGTAACCTCTTCTCCGTTGATTTTGTAAGCCACACACGCCTTGATAGTCTCGAAAGTATCCAGTACATCACTCTTCATCATGATCAGCTGGCTCACTCCGTTAATCATCACCGCATATTTCAATGCTACCAGATCAATCCATCCGCAACGGCGCTTACGTCCGGTAACAGCTCCGAACTCATGGCCCAATTGACCGATTTTGTCACCTACTTCATCAAACAGCTCTGTGGGGAACGGACCGCTACCCACGCGAGTGCAATAGGCTTTGAAAATACCGTATACCTCACCGATATTACGTGGAGCTACCCCCAGACCGGTACAACATCCGGCACAGATGGTATTGGAAGAGGTGACGAACGGATAAGAACCGAAATCCACGTCAAGCATTGTACCCTGTGCGCCTTCCGCCAGGACATTTTTGTCTTCTTTCAATAAATTATTGATGAAATGCTCGCTATCGATCAGTTTAAATTGCTTCAAGTAGTTCAGTGCGTCCATCCACTTTGCTTCCAGCTCCGTAATGTCATACGTATAATTCAATGACTTCAAGATAGCTTCGTGGCGTGCTTTGGCTGCACCGTAAATTGTATCGAAATCCCGAAGCAGGTCACCTACGCGAACACCGTTACGGCTTACTTTATCGGTATAGGTCGGACCGATGCCTTTGCCTGTCGTACCAATCTTTCCGGCGCCCTTGGCTGCTTCGTAAGCTGCATCCAGAATACGGTGAGTAGGAAGAATCAGATGCGCCTTTTTCGATATATATAATTGCTTTGTAATGTCATGTCCGCTTGCGGCCAAAGCTTCCGCCTCCTCTTTAAAGAGAACCGGATCAAGCACTACTCCGTTACCGATTACGTTCACCTTTCCTCCTTGGAAAATTCCCGAAGGGATGGAACGGAGCACATATTTCTCTCCCTTGAATTCCAGCGTATGACCGGCATTCGGTCCGCCTTGAAAACGGGCTACCACATCATATTTCGGAGTCAGGACATCGACCACTTTGCCTTTGCCTTCGTCTCCCCATTGCAATCCTAATAGAACATCTACTTTCATTGTCTTTATATATATGTATTAATATTATCTACCATCAAGGTTTGCGCCAACGGACAAAGATAATAATAAAAAACGATTGAGAGATTGAATCGGTGAATATTTTCAACTCATTCGTTTTTGAGGGGCAGAGTGGCAGAGTCAAAAAATCCAAGCAGCTTCTTATTCCTATTTTATTACCGGATGTCGGATTTTCAGTAAAAATAATGTATATTTGCCGGAAAATAGCAAAAACATTCAATTTAATAACAAATTATGATGAAGAAACTTGGTATGGCGGCAATGGCCATGGGCTTATTGCTGGCTTGCGCTCCGAAGCAGCAGCAGTCGGAGGCAGAAACGACCCTTTCAGGGTTGAAAAAAGCGGACTTCGTGTCTGAAGTGAATGGCAAACCTACAGATTTGTATGTACTGAAAAACGCGAAAGGCGCAGAGGCTTGTATCACTAACTGGGGCGGCCGCTGGGTATCTATGATGGTTCCTGACAAGAACGGGAAGATGATTGATGTTGTTTTGGGATACGACAAATTGCAGGATTACATTTCCAGTTCGGGCAACTTCGGTGCGTTGATCGGACGCTATGGCAACCGTATCGCAAATGGCAAATTCACGTTGGACGGAACGGAATATACCCTTCCGCAAAACGATAAAACCAATTGTCTGCATGGCGGACCGAATGGTTTCGACCGTCAGGTTTGGGATGCCAAGCAGCTTAGCGACAATTCTGTACAATTGACTTACTTGTCTAAGGATGGAGAAGCCGGATTCCCGGGCAATCTGAACGTGAAGGTTACTTATACCCTGACCGATGACAATGCGATGGATATCAAGTATGAGGCAACGACCGACAAGAAGACGGTGGTCAACCTGACGCACCATAGCTACTTCAATCTTTCCGGTGTTCCGGGATCTACCATCATGGATCATCAATTGTCTATCAATGCCGATCAATATACACCGGTCGATTCGTTGTTTATCCCGACAGGTATTTCTCCGGTAGAGGGTACTCCGATGGATCTGCGCCAGCCGATTACTATTGGCGATAGAATTGACGGGGATTTCGAACAGTTGGTAAAAGCCGGTGGTTATGATCATAACTGGGTACTGAACACCAATGGGGATATCAAGCAGGTTGCCGCTACGGTTTACGCGCCGACAAGCGGGGTGCAGATGGAGGTTTACACTTGCGAGCCGGGCTTGCAGATCTATTGCGGTAATATGATGGCGGAAAAGGAAAATGGCAAGCATGGTACGGTTTATCCTCGTCGCGGTGCTATCTGCCTTGAGTCGCAGCATTATCCGGATTCACCTAATCATCCTGACTTCCCCAGTGTGGTATTGGAACCGGGTCAGACCTACCAGAGCGAATGCATGTATAAGTTTTCTGTAAAATAAGGCAGGGAGTTATTGAGATGTCTTTTTCTCTGTTTTGAAAAAGGAGATTCTCTGCTGCTCTTTCTCATGTCCGTTATTTCCGGAAAAATGTTTGTCGT